>CAZZWJ010000329.1:0-3344 GCA_964657875.1 uncultured Solirubrobacteraceae bacterium | reverse complement strand
TGTCGACCACGGCCGCCGCTCAGAGCGGATCGAGCTCGGTCGCGACGTCGTCCACGTCGACGTCAACCGCCACGCCGGGCGCCGGGGCGCCCTCGGCGACGGCGATCGCCCGGGCCCGGCGCACCCACGAGCTGCCGACCCCGGCCGCGCCGGTCCGGGTCACCGGCGGCTGGCGGACCCCCACGGGCGCGGTGCAGGCCTTCGCCTCGGTGTACATCAACTGGACCGCGGCGACGGTGGACGCCCGGCTGCGCGCGCTCGCGCGCGCGAGCGTCGGTCAGGCGCGGGCCGAGATGAGCACCGAAGCGCAGGAGATCGGTCGTGACCGGGAGCTGCACGCGGGTGGGATCGCCAACGCGGGGCTCATCGAGTCCGTCGCACCGCTCGCCGGCGATCCCCGGAGCGACACCGCGCACAGCTACACGGTCGTCACGCGCGAGCGGACGAGTGCCGCGCGCGATAACGCCTACCGCGGCCTGGTCGCGCAGTGGCACGTCTCGGTGGCGTCGGTGACCCGGTTGTCCGACGGCCTGTGGGTGGTGAGCCGGTGGCAGCCCGAGAGCTGACGCGCGGTTTCAGTCGGCGTACGGATTGCCGGTGCAGTCGCCGTGGCCGTAGAAGACGCAGTAGGCCGCGCGCGGCACGCCCGTGGGGTCCACGAGACCCGAGTCCCAGTGGGGGGCGCCGGTGAACTGGTACCAGAAGAGGTGGGTGATCGGGACCGCCGCGGCGACGTGGGGCAGTTTGAAGAACGCCCGGGCCCCAGCCGCCTGACGGGCGGCCTGCCCGTTGATGCAGGCGCCGAGTGACCCGGCGGTGTCGACCCCGACGGCCGGGCAGTCGCCGCTGCGCACCGTCGAGGTGAGCACGGCGCCGGCCTCGGTGATCCACAGGCTGTGGGCCCGGCCGCCGGTGTCGCGCGCGAGCGCCGCATCAAAGCGCGCGAGCTCGGTCGCATTGGGCACCGCGTAGGCGTCGGTCACCTCGGGGTAGTCGTGGACCGACCAGACGCCCGGGAACCGGGCGCCCGGCATCTGCCTGGCGAGCTCGGTCACGTAGGCGCCCAGATAACCGACGTAGGGGTGCTGGAAGGTGCCGGCGATCACGCTGTCGTCGGCGTGGCCGGCGAACCCGTGGATCACGGTGCTGGCGATCGCCTCGTCGCAGGCGGCCTTGGCGGGCCCGTCGGGCTGGGGTTCGGACCCGACGTCACAGCCGGTCGCGGGCGCCGCGTCTGAGCCGCGGAAGATGGCGAACGCCTCGGGCTCGTTGATCGCCTCCCACAGGTGGGGCTGCTCCCAGGCGGGCAGCCGGCTGAGCTCGCTGAGGATTCCCTGCACGCCGCAGCGATACGCCCAGTAGCCGCTCGTCGTCGTCGGATCGGCGATCGGCGGGTCCCAGGCCGGCCGCCCGCTGGGGAACGGGTAGCCCGCGATCGACACCACCGGGGTGAGGCCCTCCGCGCGCGCCTGGATGATCCCGGCGACCAGCTCGTCGATCGCCTCACCGGGGGCCTGCTCGCCGTCGGGGACGGACCACGACTGCTCACGCACGCGGGAGTACACGCAGCCGGGCGATCTCGTGGACCCGTTGAACGCCTCCACGGCGTCGTAGGGGACGAACAGGCGCACGTCGCGGATCCGGTGGGCGCTCACGGGGGTGAGGAGCTTGAGGAAGCGGGGGTTATCGAAGTAGCCGCTCATCTCGCCCAGGTCGCAGCGGGCGCTCTGCTCCGCGCAGCAGTCGGGATCGGTGGGCGTGCAGCGGGCGAACTGGCCGGGTGCGTCGGCGATCCCGTACGTGACCGGCGCGCCGGCCTCGGATCCGTCCGGGGACGTTGTGGTGGCGGGTCCGGCCGTCGTCCTCGTCGAGGTGACGGGGCCGACCGTCGTCCTCGTCGTGACCGAATGCGTCGGATGCCCCCCGCGCGTCGTATCGCCGCCACACCCGCTCGCCCCGAGCGCGACCGCCGCCACCCCGAGCGCGGCCAGCAGCCTCCGGCCTCGTCTCCACATGCGAATCCATCGAGCGTAGCGAGACCGGATGCGCCGCCCGCTCGGCCACCACTAGTCTGCAGCCCATCGATACCGAGCCCTCACCCACAAAGGCGGCCCGACGTTCATGAGCTTCAGCGAGAACGAGTTCCTGTTCACCTCCGAGTCGGTCACGGAAGGTCACCCCGACAAGGTGGCCGACCAGATCTCCGACGGCGTGCTCGACGCCGTGCTCACTGACGATCCCAACGGTCGCGTCGCCTGTGAGACGCTCGTGAACACCGGCCTGGTCGTCGTCTCGGGTGAGATCACCACCGACACCTACGTCGACATCCAGGAGATCGCGCGGGAGACGATCCGCGCGATCGGGTACACCGACGCCGACCTCGGCTTCAGCGCCGACTCGTGTGCTGTGCTCAACGCGATCGACAAGCAGTCGGCGGACATCGCCCAGGGTGTCGACACCGCCTATGAGCGCCGCAGCGACGCCTCCGGGGAGGACGAGCTGGACATCGCGGGCGCGGGCGACCAGGGGATGATGTTCGGCTACGCCTCCAACGAGACGCCGGAGCTGATGCCGCTGCCGATCGCGCTCGCCCATCGGCTCTCCCGCCGTCTGGCGGAGGTCCGCAAGGACCACACCCTCGACTACCTGCGCCCCGACGGCAAGACCCAGGTCTCGGTCCGCTACCGCAACGGCCGTCCGGTCGCGATCGAGAAGCTGCTCATCTCAAGCCAGCACGCCGAGGGCGCCGAGCGCCAGATCAAGGACGACCTGTGGGAGCACGTCGTGCTCCCCGTGCTGCCGGCTGACCTGTATGACGCCGATGCACTCGCGCGCGACTTCCTCGTCAACCCGACCGGCCGCTTCGTCATCGGCGGCCCCGTCGGCGACTGCGGGCTGACCGGGCGCAAGATCATCGTCGACACCTACGGGGGCATGGCCCGCCACGGCGGCGGCGCCTTCTCCGGCAAGGACCCGAGCAAGGTCGACCGTTCCGCCGCCTACGCCGCGCGCTACGTCGCCAAGAACCTCGTCGCCGCCGGCCTCGCGGATCGCGTCGAGGTCCAGGTCGCCTACGCGATCGGCGTCGCGCACCCGGTGTCGGTGATGGTGGAGACGTTCGGGACCGAGAAGGTCGGCCGCGGCCGGATCCTGGCGCTCGTCAACGAGCACTTCGACCTGCGCCCCGGCGCCTTCCGCGAATACCTGCGCCTGCACCGCCCGATCTATCAGAAGACCGCCGCCTACGGCCACTTCGGTCGCGAGGACGAGGACTTCGCCTGGGAGCTGACCGACCGGGCCGACGCGCTGAAGGCCGCCGCCGGCCTCTGAGCCCGCCGGCCTCT
>CAZZWJ010000328.1:0-3368 GCA_964657875.1 uncultured Solirubrobacteraceae bacterium | reverse complement strand
TCGTCGGCGAGCAGCGCCTCACCGGCGGTGCCGGCCACGCCGCGCCACACCTCAGGACCGTCGCTCCACCCTCGCAGCGCGCAGTACCAGCGCGGAAACGAGAAGCAGAAGTCAAAGCCGGCGACGAGGCCCGGGTCCGCATTGGCGGCGTCGATCACCCACGCGACCGCTGACTCGCGCGAGCGCCCGTTCTCCAGAAAGTCCAGTTCGCCGTCACGGGCGGCGGCGATCCAGATCGTCTCCTGCGCCCCCGTCGCCCGGCCCGACCAGTCGACGGCGACGCAGCGCACCGCGTCGCCTCCGCGACTCGGCGGACCTCAGGCGACCGCCGCCACGTTGCGGCCGGGACCGCAGTCGCGCAGATCGCGTTCCAGGCGTTCGGCGGTCACCGACTCCCAGCGGCCGCTCGACACGAGGCTCGCGCACAGCTCCTCGCTGTCGGCCAACGCCTCGCGCGTGGGTCCGTCGAGTCGGTCGGCACTGAAGATCAGGGCATCGGCGGCGGCCCTGATGCGGTCCTGCTCGGCGTCCTGGAGCTTGCTGGGACCGAGCTCGTCGAGCGTATGCATGACGCGGCTGTATGCCTTGGTGCGTTCGGGGCTCATCGGATCTCCCTCCTGCCAGGGGTGGTCATGGGGTCCATGATGTCGGGGATGAAGGCGGTTTGGTTTGGCCTGCGGTCCAAAGCTGCCCGCAATCAGTTGTACACACCCACGATCTCGCCGGTGGCAGGGCGATCTCGTTCGAGGGCTGACCATCGCGTTCTAAGCTCGCGATCATGAGGGACGAGCCCGCCCGCTCGCACGGCCGATGAGCGCCCTGGAGGGCCACCGACATCTCGCCCGGCTCGCCGAGGCCGGTCGGGAGCTGCGCGGGGACCACCCGGCGCTGCGCTTCGAGGGACGGGTCCACGGCTCGGGTGAGCTGATTGATCGCGCGGCCCGGATGGCCGGCGGTTTCGCCGCACTCGGCCTCGTGCCGGGGGAGCGGGTCGTCGTGACGATGGCCAACTGCCCGGAGGTGTCGATCGCCTATCACGCGCTGTGGCGCGCGGGCCTGGTCGTCACCCCGGCGACGTTCCTGCTTCCGGCGGCCGAACTGCGTCACGTGCTCTCGGACTCAGGGGCGCGGGCGGTCCTCACCACGCCGGAGTTCCTGGAGAAGGTGACCGAGGCCGCGGCCGGTCTCCCCGAATTGCGGCACGTCATCTGCACGGAATCCTCGACGCCCGGGGTGCGGTCGCTCTCCGAGCTCGAGTCCGCGGAGCCGATCGGGATCGTCGATCGTGACGAGGACGACCTCGCGGCGCTGCTCTACACCGGGGGGACCACCGGCCGCGCCAAGGGGGTGATGCTCTCCCACGCGAGCCTGCACTACACCGGCGGAGCCGCCTACCGGTCCTCACACCAACCCGGGATCACCCGCGCCCTGGTCACGCTTCCCCTGTCGCACGCCTACGGGCTGCTCGTGACCGTGAGCGCCCTGCACGGCGAGGAGGCCGGGTTCGCGGTGCTGTTGCGGTGGTTCGGCGCGACGGAGTTCCTCGAGCAGGTGCAGGAGCACGCCCTGCAGCAGAGCTCGCTGGTGCCGACGATGATCCAGATGCTGCTCGCCTGCCCGCTGGAGGACTATGACCTGTCGTCGCTGCAGTCGATCACCTCCGGCGGCGCGCCGCTGCCACCGGCAGCCGAGTCCGAGCTCACCCGCCGGGTGCCGGGCCTGTGGGTCCGTCAGGGCTACGGGATGACCGAGACCGCCGCGCTCATCTCCTCCAGCCCGCACGGCCTCGAGCGGGTCGGCTCGGTCGGCGTCCCGGTTCCCGGCACCGAGGTGGAGATCCGCGATCAGGACGGTGAGGTCGTGGCGCCGGGCGAGCTCGGCGAGGTGTGTGTCCGCTCGCCCGGAGTGATGCGCGGCTACTGGCGGGCGCCGGAGGCGACGGCGACGGCGATCCGCGACGGCTGGTTGCACACGGGCGACGTCGGCTACCTGGACGCCGCCCGACGGCTGTTCATCGTCGACCGGATCAAGGACCTCATCATCCGCGGCGGCTTCAACGTGTACCCACGAGACGTCGAGGACGCGCTCACCGAGCATCCACAGGTCCGGATGGCGGGCGTCGTGGGGGTCCCGAATGAGCGCCACGGCGAGGAGGTCGTCGCGTTCGTCGCCCTGGAGGCGGGCGCGCAGCTGAGCCCCGCGGAGATCGTCGAGTGGGCGCGCGAGCGCATCGGCGGCTACAAGTACCCCCGTGAGGTGACCGTCGTCGATGCCGTGCCGCTCACCCCGGTGGGCAAGATCGACCGCAAGGCGCTGCGAGCGCGCCTGCGCGAGTCCAGTCGGTGAGGCGGTGAGGATCCTCATCGCCTCGGCGGCGTTCCCGGACGCGGCGCGGGAGCTGCGGGCGCGACTGCCCGACGACGAGTTCGTCGTCGGGATCGACGCCGTCGGTGAGCCCTGCGAGGTGATCGTCCCCCAGATGGTCCGCATCGACGGGGGGCTCATGGACCGGGTCCGTCCCCAGCTCATCCACCAGTTCGGGGTCGGCCTGGAGCGCGTGGACCGGGAGGCCGCCCGTGACCGGGGGATCACCGTCGCCAACGTGCCCGCCGCCGGAACCGGCAACAGCGAGGGGGTGGGGGAGATCGCCGTGCTGCATCTGCTGGCGCTGCTGCGCCGCTACCGCGACGCCGGACGGTCGGTCGCCGACGCGGTGCTCGGGGCGCCGGCGGGATCGACGCTGCTCGGTGCCCGAGTGGTGGTGCTCGGTCTCGGCGACGTCGGGCGCGCGGTCGCCGAGCGGCTGTCGGGATTCGGCTGTGAGCTGATCGGCGTCGGCACGCGCACCGGGGCGGAGGCGCAGCGCCTCGTCACCGAGCTCGGGCTCGGCGGATACGTCTCGATCGACGAGCTGGTGCCGGCGCTGCGGGGCGCCCGCGCGCTGGTCGTCTGCTGCACGCTCACCGACCGCACCCGGGGCCTCGTGGACGCGGAGGCGCTCGCCGCGCTGGGCCGCGACGGGGTCGTGGTCAACGTGGCCCGGGGCCCGGTGGTCGACTACGACGCGCTGCTGGCGGCGCTGCGCTCGGGCGGTCTGGCCGGGGCGGGTCTCGACGTCTACTGGGATGAACCGATCGACCCCGCCGATCCACTGCTCGCCGAGAACGTGTCGCTCACCCCGCACGTGGGTGGCGTCACCGACCGCTCCTACGGGCGCATGGCCGAGTGCGTGGTGGCGAACGTCGAGCGGTTGCGACGCGGGGAGCCGGTTTCCGAAGCACCCTGACGAACCCATCCGGGAGGTCGTCCTCGAGCTCCGGGGTGGCCACGCGGTCCCGATGGCGAAACCGGTACTTGGGAAGTACCGA
>CAZZWJ010000327.1:1569-3373 GCA_964657875.1 uncultured Solirubrobacteraceae bacterium | reverse complement strand
GGACCCGCGACCGGGGCCGGCGCGGGCGCTCCGGCGTGGTGGCCCGCGGTCGTCGACTACGTGGCTCAGATGCACGCCGCCTGGTTTGCGTTCCGGGCCTTCGGCCGTCCCCGCCATCCGCGACTGCGCGTGGTCTTCGCGATGCTCGCGGGCCTTGCGCCCCTGCACGGCGAGCGCTTTGCGGCGCGCGCGGGCGAGCGGACCGTCGCGGACCCCGACACGTTGCTGGAGACGTCCTCCTATGGACCCCGCGCGATCGACGCGATCGTCCGCGTGAGCGGCGTCGACGCGCTCGTCCATGGCTCGGATCGGCCCTACGCCCCACCGCCTCAGTCGGGACTCGGCGACGCCGGCGAGACCGCGCTGCGCGTTGTCAATCCCGCCCGCCTGCTCGATCCCGATGAGCTCTGAGGAGCTGCCCGTGCCGCCGTCCGCCGCGATCACCCCACCCTCACCGATCGTCCTCGCCTCCGGGATCGCCCTCCCCGCCCTACCCCCACGCGACCTCGATCCCGACGAGCTCGCCCGGCTCGTCGACGAGATCGCCGCCGGCGCCGGCGACTGGTCGGCGCACGTCGCCTTCGACGACCGCGAGCGGGTCTTCGTCTCCCTGCACCGCGACGACCACGTCGACCTGTGGCTGCTGTGCTGGACCGCGGTCAACGACACCGGCTGGCATGACCACGACGTCTCCTCGGGTGCGGTCCGGGTCGTCACCGGCGCGCTCACGGAGTCAAACCCGCGGATCGGCGGCGCGCCCGTCACCCGCGTCGTGCGCGCCGGCGAGTCGTTCGGCTTCGGGCCCGACCACATCCACCGGCTCACCGGCGCCGTCGATCGCTCGGTGTCGATCCACGCCTACTCCCCGCCACTGTGGCGTCTGGGTCAGTACTCGATCGATGCCGACGGCGTGATGCGCCGCCGCTCGGTGAGCTACGCCGAGGAGCTGCGCCCAACCGCGGGGTAGGTGGCCGGGCCTCCCCGGCTAACGTCAGCCCCGAGTCCCCGTTCCCCGGCCACCCGGTCCGGTGGCCGTTCGCGGCCCCAGCACCCGGTCCCCGTCACCCGGGTCCCCGCCACCCGCTCAGGAGGTCAGTCACGATGTCCACGACCCAGCCCCGACTCCCCGGCCCCGATCATCCGATCACGATCCAGCCGGCCACCGTCCGCGTCGTGGTGAGCGCCGGCGAGCACGTCATCGCCGATTCGACGGACGCGCTCGTGCTCCAGGAGGCGAGCTACCCGCCGGTCTACTACCTACCGCTCGCCGACCTCGATCAGGCGGCGCTGCGCGACAGCGAGACGACGAGCTGGTGCCCGTACAAGGGCACGGCGTCCTACTACTCAGTCGATGCCGGCGACGGTCTGCTCAAGGACGTGATCTGGTTCTACCCCGACGCCCACGAGGCGGTCGCCGAGATCTCCGGGCACGCCGCGTTCTATCCCGACCGCGTCACGATCACGACCTCTGCCCTTTCGCTCCCCGAGCCACACCGGCGGTGATGCGCGTCCCGTCTGCACCCCGAGGCTGCTCGCGACGGCGAGCCTGTCCGTCCTGAGGTCACGCGCCTGCGTGAGCCGATGCATCAGGCTGATCCCATGATGATCTGCACCCGAGGGCGCCGGTTCGCCTCCGCGAGCGATCATCCCGCATGACCCGCCGACGACGACCCGGATCAAACCGTCACGCCGCCCCACCGCCATCGAGCGCAGCGAGATCACCGCGAAAGCCGGCGCCGGCCGGGGAGCGCTCCGGCGCGATCACGCAAGCCGGCGCGCCGATGAGGACCTATGGGGTCAGACC
>CAZZWJ010000327.1:0-1559 GCA_964657875.1 uncultured Solirubrobacteraceae bacterium | reverse complement strand
TTCCCCTACGACGTGCGGGGCACCGCGCCCCAGCGCCGCGACCTCGGACCCGTCCGGCCCAACCGGCTGGAGTTCTCCAGCGCACCGGGGAGCGCTCCGGCGCGATCACGCTGGCCAGCACGCCGATGAGACCCGTGGGGTCAGACCACCACGACAGAGCAGAGGGCCGTCGACGACGCTGAACACCGTGCCACACGTCGCCCCGCCGGAGGTGCGTGTCACCAAACGGCCCCCTCACGGGGCGTTTTCCACCAAGCGTCGCGCCCAGCCCGACGCGTGTCACGAAATGCGGCGCGCAGGGCTCGACATCGGAGCCTTCGGGGGACCGACAGCCCGACCTGCTGTCGGCGAGTCCTCTCAAGGACATGGTTGCTGTAGAGTAACGGTTACCAGTGAGCAACGATCCGTCCCCTCATGCTGCCCTCGATGCTCTCGGCGACCCGACGCGCCGCCAGATCGTGGAGGCCCTCCGCGCGGGCGCCAAGCCCGTCGGCCAGCTCGCCGAGCGGCTCCCCGTCGGTCGACCAGCCGTGAGCAAGCACCTCAAGGTGCTGGAAGGTGCGGGACTGGTCGAGCACCACTCCGTCGGCACCCGGAACCTCTACGCGCTGGCCCCCGGCGGACTGCACGTGGTCCAGCGCTGGCTCGTCGCGCAATGGGACGAGGTGCTCGGTGACTTCGCCGCCCACATCGAAAGGAACCCCACATGACGCTCCCGGTGCTTCGGCGGCAGATCATCGTCGCCTGTGACCAAGTCACGGCGTACCGGCTGTTCGTCGAGGAGATCGGAGCCTGGTGGCCCCTGGCCTCGGTGGGCTGTTTCGGCGACGGGGCCGTCGTCGCTCTCGACGGGAACCGGTTCGTGGAGACCGGGCCCCACGGCGAGACGGCGGTGTGGGGCACGATCATCGAATCTGACGCGCCGCGGTCTCTCTCCTTCACCTGGCATCCGGGTCGTGAGGCAGACGTGGCGTCCTCAGTTCACGTGTCCTTCTCCGAGACCAGCGACGAGCAGGCAACCTTGGTGACGCTCGAGCACGCCGGCTGGGAGAGCTACGCAGACCCCGCAAGCGCACGCAACGAGTACGGCTCAGGTTGGCGCGGAGTGCTCCAGAACTACGCCGCGCATCTGCCCCCACCAACCTCCGACAGCGATACGTGGCTCGTGTTGTCTCACACGCCCGGCGGCGAGACACCATCCGACGGGGTTTTCACCTCACCACTCTTCGCCCAGCACATCGAGTTCCTCAGAGATCTCGCCGCCCAGGGGGTCCTCGTTGCGGCCGGGCCACTGCCCGACACCACCGGAGCCGGCATGACCGTCGTGCACACCACCAACCTCAAAGTCGCCCAGGAAATCGTCCACGCCGCCCAACACGACGACGCCGGCGTCAGCTCCGGCCTGCTCGACGTGCGCGTGAGGCCCTGGCAGGTCACGATGGCGGGGCCTGACGCCGACTAGACGAGAGACACCCCCGAGCGCGCCGGCAGCGTTCGTCTTCGCTCGCTCCAGCTGCTAGGGCCCGACCGCCAGCGTGATCCCGCGGGCGGGCAGGTCA
>CAZZWJ010000326.1:0-3402 GCA_964657875.1 uncultured Solirubrobacteraceae bacterium | reverse complement strand
CTCGCGCTGGATCCCGAGCGTCATCGTCGTCGACTCCCCGCCGGGCAGCACCAGCCCGTCGAGCCCGTCGAGGTCGGCGGGCACCCGGACCTCGCGGCTGTCGGCCCCGATCGAGGTCAACAGCCGGCCGTGCGCCTCGAAGTCTCCCTGCAGCGCGAGCACCCCGATGCGCGGGCGGCTGCCCCCGCCTGCCGCCACCGCTACCAGCCGCGAGAGGCGAGCAGCTGATCGGCGTCGAGCTTGGCGCTCTCGACGCTCACCATCGCGCCGCCGAGACCCGTCGATGCCTCCGCGACCCGCGCGGGATCTCGGAAGTGCGTCGTCGCCTCGACGATCGCCCGGGCGCGCAGCGCGGGATCCTCGGATTTGAAGATCCCCGAGCCGACGAACACGCCCTCGGCACCGAGCTGCATCACGAGCGAGGCGTCCGCGGGGGTCGCGATGCCGCCCGCACAGAAGATGACGACCGGCAGGCGGCCGCTGGCGGCGACCTGGCGGACGAGCGGCAGCGGCGAGGCGAGGTTCTTGGCCGCGGTCGGCAGCTCCTCGGGGTCCATGAGGGTGAGGGCGCGGATCTCGGAGCGGATCCGGCGCAGATGGCGCACCGCCTCGACGATGTCCCCGGTCCCGGCCTCGCCCTTGGAGCGGATCATCGCCGCGCCCTCGCCGATCCGGCGCAGCGCCTCGCCGAGGTTCGTCGCCCCGCACACGAAGGGGATCTTGTAGCCCCACTTGTCGATGTGGTTGGCCTCGTCGGCCGGGGTGAGCACCTCGGATTCGTCGATGTAGTCGACTTCCAGCGCCTCGAGCACCTGGGCCTCGGCGAAGTGACCGATGCGGGCCTTGGCCATCACCGGGATCGTCACCGCCTCCTGGATCCCCTGGATCATCTCGGGATCCGACATGCGCGCCACGCCACCGTCACGGCGGATGTCGGAGGGGACGCGCTCGAGCGCCATCACGGCGCACGCGCCCGCGTCCTCGGCGATCCGCGCCTCATCGGGGGTGACGACGTCCATGATGACGCCGCCCTTCAGCTGCTCGGCGAGGCCGCTCTTGACGGTGAACGTCGCCTCGTCGCGGGAAATGTGGCCGTTCTCGCTCATACGACGAGTCTACCCGCGTAGTAGCTTCCCGAGCCGATGAACGGCCCGCCCCTGTTTGTCCGCACCGGCGAGGGCTATCTCGCCGATCCGGTTGCCGACGGCCCGTGGGCAGAGGGGGCGCTCCACGGCGGCGCGCCGGCCGCGCTGCTCGCCCACGTGCTCGCCGCGGAGGTGCCGGATCGCGCCCTGCACCTCGCGCGGCTCACCTGCGAGTTCCTGCGCCCAACCCCGCGGGGCCCGCTGATCCCGCGGACCGAGATCGTCCGGGCCGGCCGGCGCGTCACAATCCTCGACGCGTCTCTGCACGACGCCGCCGGCGTCGAGGTGACGCGGGCGCGGGCGCTCTACCTGCGCGCGTCCGAGATCGATGTCGATGCCGGGGAGCCGACGCCGTTTGCGGGCCCGGAGACCGGCGTCGCTGCCGACTGGGACCTCGGGCGCCCGACATTCGCCACCGAGGCCATGGAGATCTCGTTCGTCGAGGGTCGCTTCCGGGAGACCGGACCGGCGACCGCGTGGTTTCGCCTGCGGGGACCGGTGGTCGCCGGTGAGCCGACGCTGCCTGAGGACCGAGTCGCCGCCGCGGCGGACTTCGGCAACGGGATCGCGAGCGTCCTGCGTTGGGAGCGGTACACGTTCATCAACCCCGACCTCTCGATCGTGATCGAGCGGGCTCCCGTGGACGAGTGGGTCGCACTGCGCTCGCGGATGCGGGTCAGCGAGGGCAGCGTCGCGGTCGCCGAGAGTGAGCTGTGGGACCGTCGGGGACGGATCGGCCGGGCGGTGCAGACGCTGCTCGTCGACCGTCTGCCCGACACCGGGACTACTTCAGGCGAAACGCCTTGATGCGCACGTCGTACTGCTGGGCGTCACGGGCGTAGACGCCGTAGGCGAGCGCCTGGATCAGCGACAGCAGCGCGGTGTGGGAGCGCACGAACGCCGGCGTGTTGGACGAGTAGTACAGGCGGATGCGAGCCAGCCGGGCGACCTCGGACAGGGTCGCGTCGGTGATCGCCAGGGTCGGCGCCTTGCGATGGCGCGCGAGCTTCATCGTCCGCGTGATCAGCGGATGAGGACGACCGGCGGAGAGGCCGATGACGAGCGTCTCGGCGTCGATCCGCGACAGCCGGCCGAGGGCCTCCTGCGAGGGCGACGCGACGACCTCGGCACGCTGGTCGAGCAGCATCAGGAGATGGCGCAGGTAGCTGGCGAAGAACGCCATCTGGTCGATGCCGGCGATCAGGACCTTCTCGGCGGAGACGATCGCGTCGATCGCGGCTTCCACATCGGTGCGCGACAGCTTGTGCGCGGTGTCCTCCACGTTGACGTGGTCGGCGGCGAGCGCCGCCTCGAACTCGGTGTGGTCCAGCGAGAAGAGCGGCGCGGCCGCGGTGAGCGCGTCCGCCGAGCCACCGATCCCGCCCACGAGCCGCCGGTACTCGTCACGGGCGGCCTGCTGGAGCTCGGGGAACCCCTCAAAGCCGAGGGCCTGGGAGAAGCGCACGACCGTGCTCGACGAGGTGTTCGCGCGACGGGCGAGCTCCTCGGCGGTCTGAAAGGCGGCTTCGTCGAGATGATCGACGATGTACTGGGCGACGTCCTTCTGAGACCGCGAGAACTCATCGAATCGCGACTTGATGTAGCCGGACAGGGCTTGATGGCCGTTGGCCGCCTGCGGTCCGGCGATGGATGTGGTTGCGTGCTTCATGGGCAGGCCCCTGTTTCGACGCCGGGCGACGACGTTCCTTCCAGGAGCGTTGAGGAGCGCTTACGGGGCGGTCGCCGGTCGGGCGATCGGGCAGGCTCAGTCCCCGGCCGCCGGGGGACGGAAGGCCAGAACCGGCGGATGCTGCTCAGCGGACAGGTGCCCGGCGCGCGGCGACGGGCGACGGCTCAGAGGGTGGAGCGCTCGCCGCGGTCGTAGGCGGCCATCCGCTCCTGGTTCTGGCGACGCTCGGCCAGCACCGAGAAGACGGTGTAGCCGATCAGGAGGTTGGCGATGACGCCGATGCCGAGAAACGTGATTGCGAGCGCCAGCGTGAAGCCGAAGGCGCTGTGTGAGTGGCCGAGGCCGAGGAGATCAGCGGTGATCAGAAGCACGTTGTCGATAATACCTGTGCAGCGGACGCCGGGACGTCAGCACCGTGCCCGTCCCGAGTCACCGTGATGACCGGTCGACATCCCGGTGGGCCGCCTCCCCAGCCGGTAGCGTGAAAACCGGCCCGGTAGCTCAGCTGGTCAGAGCAGCGGACTCATAATCCGTCGGTCCTGGGTTCAAGTCCCAGCCGGGCCACTG
>CAZZWJ010000325.1:378-3412 GCA_964657875.1 uncultured Solirubrobacteraceae bacterium | reverse complement strand
AGGGGCTCATCCGCTCCACGGAGTCCGACGGCGGCCGGCGGTTCGAGATCACCGACACCGGCCGTGCCGCTCTTGAGGAGCGGGCCGGCGAGCCCGACCCGTGGACGCCCGAGACCGACGCCGACGAGCACGCGATGAGCGAGCTCGGACCGCTTGTGATCGCGATCGGCAAGGCGACCTGGCAGGTCGCCTCGGCCGCCGATGCGCGCCAGCGCACCCAGGCCGCCGAGCTGCTGGCCGAGACCCGGCGGCGGCTCTACGCGATCCTCGCCCAGGAGCCCGAGAGGGGCTCGAGCGACGAGGACGCGCGGGACGAGGATCCCGGAGTGGACGACACCCCGGAGGACTGACCTCCCGTCGGAAGCCGACCTCCTCAGTGCGACCCGCGGGCGCCGTGATCATCACGGCGCCCGCGATCGTCGTGGCTCAGCCGAACGCGGTGCCCGCGTCTGAGCGGGAACCTCGGCGGCGTGTTCACGACCGCGCAACATCACGGCCGGGCGGGCCTGTCAGGCTGCGCGCCATGTTCATCCTCGTCCTCGTCGTCGTCACCGCGGTGTGCTTCGACTTCACCAACGGCTTCCACGACACCGCCAACGCGGTGGCCACGTCGATCGCCACCGGCGCATTGAAGCCGCGGGTCGCCGTCGCGATGGCGGCCACGCTGAACCTGGTCGGCGCCTTCATCTCGATCAAGGTCGCGGCCACGATCGCCAAGGGCATCGTCGACTCGACCTCGCTGGAGCACGGCTCCGGGCTGCCGCTCATCTTCGCCGCCCTCGTCGGCGCCATCATCTGGAACCTCGTCACCTGGTACTTCACCCTCCCCTCGTCCTCCAGCCATGCGCTGATCGGCGGGATCATCGGAGCCACGATCGTCGCCGAGGGCTCCCACGACGTGAAGTTCCACGGCGTCCTGGCCTCGGTCATCGCGCCCGGGATCCTCTCCCCGATCATCTGCTTCGGCGTCGCGGGGCTCGGCACGTTCTTCGTCTACCGGCTGATCCGCATGCTCGGCGAGGGCGCCGCCCGGCGCGGCTACCGCTACGGACAGATCGGCTCGGCGGCCCTCGTCTCCCTCGCTCACGGCACCAACGACGCCCAGAAGACGATGGGGGTCATCACCCTCGCACTGATCGCGCACGGCTCGATCAGCCCCAACCACTTCTACGTGCCGCTGTGGGTCAAGCTCGCATGTGCCGTAGCGATCGCCGGCGGAACGTTCATCGGCGGCTGGCGGATCATCAACACGATGGGCAACCGGATCACCGAGATCGAGTCCCCGCAGGGCTTCGCCGCCGAGGCGGCCAGCGCCGCGGTCATCCTCTCCTCCTCCTACTACGGCTACCCGCTGTCGACGACCCACGTCGTCTCGGGCGGCGTCATGGGCGCCGGCGCCGGCAAGCGGCTGGAGAGCGTGCACTGGGGCGTGGCCGGCCAGATGGCGATCGCCTGGGTGTTCACGATCCCCGCGGCGGCGGCCATCGGCGCCGCCACCTGGGAGGTCGCCCACCTGTTCGGCACCAACTCGAGCGTCGGGGTCGTCGTCATGGCCCTGCTCGCCGCGCTCGCCGCCGGTGGGCTGTTCACCCTCGCCCAGCGCAACAAGGTGGGCGCCGATGATCTGGATCGCACCGCGGTCTCACCGGAGGCGGAGGTCAAGCTCGGTGCCCGGGCGACCACGGGAGCGGCCGCCTGATGCTCGCCATGGCCGCCCCGATCATCGTCTGGAGCGCGATCCTCAAGATCATCATCGCCTCGCTGGTCGGCGGGGCGGGGGTGGCGATCGTCTTCGGATTCGTGGTGCTCGGGGTCGAGCGGGGAACGAGTCCGAACGCCGGAGGCACCGTCAAGGCCGTGAACTTCACGATGGCGGCCCTCGCCAGCGCGTTCTGCGTGTTCGCGGTGGTCGTCGGCATCTACGCGATCGTCAAGAAGTGAGCCGCATCCGGGTGCGCTGGTAGCGTCCCGCCGGTGAACGCAGCCGATGGCGCCGGCGGGGGCCGGCACGACAGTCGGCTCACGGTGCCGTGTCTGCACAATCCCACGCGGCACGAGCTCTCGATTCACCTGACGAGCAGCGACTTCGTCTGGATCGATCTCGAGGGTCCCACCGACGAGGACCTGCATGCGGTCGCCGAGCACGTCAAGCTGCATCCGCTCACCCTCCAGGATGCCAAGACGTTCTCCCAGCGGCCGAAGATCGAGGACTACGACGATTACGTGTACATGGTCGTCTACGGCGCCGATCCGGGGACCGAGTCCGGCGAGCCGCTGCTGCGCGAGATCCACCTGATCCTCACCGGCGACGCCGTGGTGACGATCCATCAGCGCCCCAGCAAGGCGCTGGACTCGCTGCGCCGGCGCTACACCGACTCGACCGCGCGCTCACGTCTGTTCTTCGTCTACCAGATCCTCGACACCGTGACCTCGACCTTCATCCCGGTGCTGTCACGGGTCGACGACGACATCGACGACATCGAGGAGCGGGTGATCGCCACGCCCCGGGAGCAGGATCTCAAGCGGATCTTCTCCCTCAAACGTGATCTCGTGGCGATGCGGCAGGTGATCTCACCGATGCGCGACATGTTCCTGCGTCGCGACGATCACTTCTCCAAGCTGCCCGGCCTGGAGGCCGACGAGCTGCTGTACTTCCGCGACCTCTACGACGGCCTGATCCGCACCGCCGAGACCGTCGACGCCTACCGCGACCTGCTGTCGGGCGCGACCGACCTCTACCTGTCGACGGTCGCCAACCGCCAGGGTGAGGTGAACCGCCAGCTCACGATCATCGCGACGATCTTCCTGCCGCTCACGTTCCTCACCGGCTTCTTCGGTCAGAACTTCTCGCTGCTCACCGATCACGTGATCAACCACGCCTGGACCTTCTGGGTGCTCGGGCTCGGTGGCCTGTTCGTCTCGGCGATCGTGCTGTGGCTGTGGTTTCGCAGCCGCGGCTGGGTCGGACGTGACGCGACCGGAGGCGACACCACCGCTCAATGACCTGCGGGGCCGGGGTGGCGGCATCACACCG
>CAZZWJ010000325.1:0-368 GCA_964657875.1 uncultured Solirubrobacteraceae bacterium | reverse complement strand
GCCCCGACGGACCTACGCGGTTGCGGGGACCTTCTCCTCGACGCGGCGCGGCAGCAGCGTCTCCCGCGCGATGACGAGGCGCTGGATCTGCGCGGTGCCCTCATACAGCTGGAGGATCTTCGCGTCGCGCATCAGCTTCTCGACCTTGTACTCCTTGATGAAGCCGTAGCCGCCGAAGACCTGGACGGCGTCCGTGGTGACCTCCATCGCCGAGTCGGCGGCGAAGCGCTTGGCGTGGGAGGACTCGATCGTGTTGCGCCGGCCCTGATCCAGCAGCGAGGCGGAGTGATAGGTGGCCAGGCGCGCCAGGTGCACCTTGGTCGCCATGTCGGCGATCATGAACTGGATCGCCTGGTGCATCGCGATCG
>CAZZWJ010000324.1:0-3424 GCA_964657875.1 uncultured Solirubrobacteraceae bacterium | reverse complement strand
TCGCGGTCACCGGCGCCGGGCCGGCGCACCCGGTCCCTCCGGGCGATGAAGGTCTGCGCCTGCCCCACTGGGCGCCGACCCCGCAGATGCTCACCGAGCTGTCGCTGAGCGCCCGATCGGCCTCACCGGCCCGGGTGACGGCCGGCACCGCGATCGATGCCGGCGGCCTGATCCCCGATGAGGAACCGGTCAACAGCTGGACTGAGCGCGTCGAGCAGGTGGATCCGATCGAGCTGCTCGAGGTGCAGCTCTGCAACGTCACCGCGCCCTTCATCCTCATCAGCCGACTGCGCGACGCGCTGGCCGCATCCCCCGCGCGCCGGACCTACATCGTCAACGTCTCGGCGATGGAGGGCCAGTTCAGCCGGGGGTACAAGGGGGCCGGCCACCCGCACACCAACATGGCCAAGGCCGCGCTCAACATGCTCACCCGCACGAGCGCTCAGGAGCTGCGCGGCGACGGCATCCTGATGACCAGCGTCGACACCGGCTGGATCACCGACGAGCGGCCGCTGGCCACCAAGCTGCGCCTCGCCGACGCTGGATTTCACGCGCCGTTGGACCTCATCGACGGCGCCGCCCGGGTCTATGACCCGATCGTCCGCGGCGAGGCCGGCCACGACCTCTACGGATGCTTCCTCAAGAACTACGAGCCGGCCCCCTGGTGATGGTTTGAGCGAGGTGCCAGCTCGCGGTTCAGGCGGGTTGGAACACCGACTCGACGCGCTCGGCGGCGACCGCGAGCGCCGGACGCGCTCCGAGCCTGGCGAAGTACGCCTGCAGCGCCGGCGGTGACTCCTCGGAGACGAAGTTGCTGTACTCGGAGACGAACAACACGCCGGTGGTGACGATGTCGGCGACGGTGAGGGTGTCCCCGACGAGGAACTCGCGGCCCTCAAGCGCATCGGAGAACGCGGCGGCCGCCGAGCGATAGAGCTCGCGCGAGTCGTCGTCCTTGCGCGTCAGGTAGCCGATCGCCGCCTTCTCAAGCTCGGTCATCGCGGTGAGCGACCACTGGTAGGTGAGGTCCCGCTCGCGGGTCCCGACGGGCGGGAGAAAGCCCGCCTCGGGATGACGGTCGGCGAGCGCGAACAGGATCGCCGTGGAGTCGAACAGCATCGTCCCGTCGTCGAACTCGAGCACGGGCACCCGGCCGAGCGGCGAGCGTGCGTGGTGCTCGGGGGAATCGGTGTCCTGGATCGGGACCGCTTCGTAGTCGACGCCGAGCTCCTCCATCAGCCAGGCGGCCCGCATCGGACGGCCCGAGGTCTTCGGTCGGTAGTACAGCTTCATGCAGGTCTCCCATCACGCCACGACTCTGCCGGCCGCGGCGTCGTTGTCAGCAAACTCATGGACCGGAATTCGCTACCCGCCGGCGGGTGAGGTGAACCCCGGCGCCCCATTGGTCGGCGTGCCGTCGGTGCGGGCACGGGTGCGGTAGCGCTCGACGGATCGCCCGTGCCACTTGCGCAGGCGTGCAGCGATCGGATCCAGCGGCCGTGGCGTGACCCCCATCCGGTTCTGCTCGATCGAGGCGAGCAGCGCCGCGAGCGATGCTTGGGACATGTCGCTGGCCAGCGCGGTGGCGATCTCGATCGCGTACCGGTCGTACTCGTCGACGGCATCGGGGAACTCCTCGTTCAAGTCGAGGGGATCCCAGACCCAGTACAGCAGTTGCCGGAGCTCGCATTCACCGGCGTCTCGCCACCAATCGGAGAACTCGCGGGAGCGAGCCTCGCCTGTCTTCTGGTCGCTCACTCTGATGCGGCGGCTGCCCGCTGGTCGGCGCGCGGTTCAAGGGATGCCGTCAAAAGTGCCTCCCGAGGGATGCCGCGCGGCCGGGGCGCTCCTCCCAATCCTCCTGGCGACCGAGGGCGGTCATGTCGAGCTGGGAGGGCGTGCCGCCCACCACGAGCGCGAGTCCACTCCTCGCCGCTCCGATCCCCGGCGGGCTCATGGAAATCCGCGGGGCGTTCGAGCCCGTCACCGCTGCGCGTCGACCCGGTGCAGGAACCCCACGAGGTGGGTGAAGAACACGTTGTGGGGATAGGCGCCCGCGGGATCGTTGTGGGCGTAACTGGTACGGCGGTTGAGCAGCGTGAGGTTGCGCATCGGGATGTGGGATTGCCGGGCCAGCGCGACGGTCGCCGCCGGGACGCCGGGGCCGCCGAGAGCCGCCCCGAAGGCGTACATCAACAGGCTGTGCGGCAGCTTGCGTCCCATCGTCGCGCGCACCCCAAGTACCTTCTGGGCGGGGTTCGCCAGGCCGTTGTCGACCACGGCGGTGTCGTCGGTGAGCCGCTGGGGGAAGTACCACTCGACCCCGTCGACGCCCTGTAGGCCGTAGCCGGAGAACATCGTCGCGAAACGCTTGATCGGCGTCAGCGCACCCGCGCCGTTCCAGCCGTGGTCGCCGTTGATCGTCGCGGCCGACACGCCGGCGCCGAGATGTGCCTGAGCTGCGAGCAGAGAGCTCGGCGACGTACCCACGTTCAGCGCATAGCCGTACTGGGCGAGGTTGGTGACGGGGACTGAGGGCTTCAGATCCGTCGGCAGTGCCGAGAACGCCTGCCCCAGGGATGGTGTGTCGGGGGAGGTGATCGCGCCCAGCGCTCCCGTCGTCTCAAACAGTCCCGCATAGGGGGCGGGAATGCCCCCGAACGACAGCCACGGCGTCTGTGAAGACGAATCGAGTTGTCCAAGCTCCGTGCGAGCGGCGGGCGCGGTCTCGGCGGATCCGATGCTGGCGCCATCGTCATACACGAGGCCCGCGAGCTGATCGGCGCCGGGGTGGCCACCGAAGTCCCAGGTGGCGTAGGCGGTGACCACCGAACCACCGAGCGAGTGCCCGCCGAGGACGACCTTGCCCCCGAGGCTCGCCGCCTTGGTGATGACGGTGTGCAGATCCCGGACCGCGACGTTCATGCCCCACTGCTTGGCGAACCGGTCGGCGGTCGACGCCAGCGGCTGATAGTGGTCGGTGATCAGTGGGTTTGACAGGTAATCGAGGTAGTAGTCGAACACCTGGCCGGCGGTGGCGTTGCCGAGCTTGCCGGCGTTGAGCATCGATTGATCCTCCAGCAGATTCTCCCGCCGCTCGACCGACCACACCTGCCAGCCCCTGTCCCTAGAGACCAGCCACTTGGCCAGCGGCACGAAATAGGCAGCGCCGGCCGAGGTGCCCGGCTCGAGCACGAGCACGTTCTTGGCCCGCGGGGAGCCGATCTTGATCACGCCGACCTTGTCGTACCTGAGCGGCGTTCCCGGCGCCCGATAGCTGGACATCCACGAGACGCCCGAGCGGGCAGACGCGGAGCTGACCCCCACCAGCATCGCGATGCAGACCGCGACCGCCACGGACCCGCGATGACCGAGAAACCTCAGACCCATCACTCCGATCTCCTCCTCCGCCGACCGACAACCA
>CAZZWJ010000323.1:0-3457 GCA_964657875.1 uncultured Solirubrobacteraceae bacterium | reverse complement strand
GTGCGCACCCCCCAGGGTGCCGGGAACGCGAGCGGGCGGGCGACGCTCGCGGCGGCGCGCACGCGCCTCCTCCACGTTGCCGGGATCGCCAGCGCGGCCACTACGGCGGTGGCGCCCGACCACCGCAGCGCGTTCGTGGCCGGCACCATCCGCGCGAGCGCGACCGACAAAACCGTCGCCAGCGCCGCCCAGGCCGCGTTCGCCGGCGACCGCGCGGTGGTCGTCGGCGGCTCCGCGGTCGCCTCCGTCCAGGTGAACTCGACGGTGACCAAGGACCTCGGCATCGCCGAGGCGCTCGCCGCCCCGCTGCTCATCCTCCTGTCCATCCTGTTCTTCCGGGGGCGCGCCGCCCTCATGCCGCTCGTCACCGGGGCGACGACGGTGCTCGGCACGTTCCTCGTGATGCGCGGGGTCAACGAACTGTACGGCCTGTCGATCTTCGCCCTCAACCTGGTGATCGGGCTCGGTCTCGGCCTCGCCGTCGACTATTCGCTGTTCATCGTCACCCGCTTCCGCGAGGAGCTCGCCGCGGGGCGCGAGACCCCGGCGGCGATCCGCGAGACGATGCGCCACGCCGGCCGTTGCGTCCTGTTCAGCGCGACGACGGTCGCCGCCGCGCTCGCAAGTCTCACCCTGTTCCCGCTCGAGTTCCTGAAGTCGATGGGCATCGCGGGAGCGATCTGCGCCCTCGTCGCGGCGGCGGCGGCCCTCATCGTCTCACCGGCGCTGCTCGGCCTGTGGGGCGGGAAGCTCGCCCGCCCGCGCCCCGGTCGGGTCGCCGACGGCCCCACCCATCCGGGCGCCGGCTGGTACCGCCTCGCTCACGCGGTGATGCGGCATCCCGGAGCGGTCGCGCTGGTCACCGCCTCGGTGATGGCCGCTGCGGCGATCCCCGCCCTCGGGGTGACGTGGTCGCCGTCCAACGACCCGTCGGTGATCCCCGCCGGACAAAGCGCGCGCACCGTCTCCAACGCGCTCACCCACGACTTCGGCGCCGCGTCGGATTCACCGGTGACCGTCGCGGTGTCGGCCGGCCCCGGGGCGGGCACGGCAGTCCACCGCCTCGCCCGCCGGGTGGGCGCGATCGGCGGCGTCGTCGGGTCCCCGTCGACCCAGGATCTCGGACGGGGCGTGTGGAAGATCGACGCCGAGGTCCGCGGCGACCCGTCGGGCCCTCGCGCCCAGCACGTCGTGCGGGTGATCCGTTCCCTGGACACGGCGTCCTCCACCGAAGTGGCCGGCAGCGCGGCGACGTTCATCGACCAGCAGGCGGCGATCGGCTCGACGCTGCCCTACGCCGTCGGTCTGCTCGCCGCGCTCACCTTCCTCATCCTGTGGCTGATGACCGGCTCGGTGGTGCTGGCGCTGAAGGCGATCCTCATGAACGCGCTCACCGTGGGCGCGGCGCTGTCGGCGATCGTGATCGTCTACCAGCACGGCCGGCTGACGGGGCTCCTGCACTACACGCCCGACGGCGGCGTGGAGCCGACCGACTTCGTCGTCTCGGCGACCGTGGTGTTCGCGCTGTCCACCGACTACGGGGTGTTCCTGCTGGGGCGGATCAAGGAGGCCCGGGACCGGAGCCTCGCCGCCGCGGCGCCCGGGGTCGCCCTCACGGGCGCCGACGAGCGCGAGGCGGTCGCCACCGGCCTCGCGGCGACCGGCCGGGTGGTCACCGGCGCAGCGATCCTGCTCGCGGTGGCGATCGGGGCGTTCTCCACCAGTCAGATCCCGTTCATCCAGCAGATCGGGGTCGCGGTCGCGGTCGGGGTGCTGCTCGACGCGTTCGTGGTGCGTTCCCTGCTCGTCCCCTCCCTGATGGCGCTGCTCGGGAGGTTGAACTGGTGGTCCCCGGCGCTGATCCACCGCCTGCGCGTGCGACGGCACCGGCGCCCGGCGACCGTATAGTCCGACCGTGGACCGGCGCTCCCGCATCCCGCGCTGGGTCGTGGACTGGGCGCCGGTGGTGATCCTGCCGCCGGTGCTCGTGATCGACGCCGTTCTCTCGGCCAGCGGCAAGCCGCTCACGGTGCTGAACCTCGCGTGCACGGTGCTCGCGTGCCTCCCGCTTGCGCTGCGCCGCCGGCTCGGGGTGGCGCCGATGGTGGTGCTCGTCGTCGCCGGCGTGATCCTGGTGATGGCGCTGCTCCATCCCGGCAACTTCGTGGTGCTGATCCCGATGGTCGCGGTCTATGAGCTCGCCCGGCGCTTCGATCGTCGCCGCTCACTCTGGATCGCCGCGGTGTGCGTACCCGGGGTGCTCGCCGGGGTGCTGCCGTTCTCGGCCGGGGCGGCCCACACCGCGTCGATCGTCGTGCGCAACCTGGTGCTCTGCCTGCTCGCCGTCGCCGCCGGCGACATGGTCCGCTCGCGCAGGGAGATGAGCGAGCGGGCCGCCGACCTGCGCGAGCAGCAGACGCTGCGCCGCGTCGCCGACGAGCGACTCGCACTCGCGCACGAGATCCACGACGTCGTCGCCCACGGGATGACCGCGATCAACGTCCAGGCCGGGGTCGCCGCCCATCTGCTCGACCGCGATCCAGACCAGGCCCGCACCGCGCTGCGCGACATCAAGCGGGTGAGCGGCGAGGCGCTCGCCGAGCTGCGGGGGACGCTCGCGGCGCTCCGCGACCCGGCCCAGTCGGCGCCGTTGGCCCCGGCGGGCGGGGTGCGCGACCTGCCGGGTCTCGCCGGCGATCTCCGGGCCGCCGGGGTCGAGGTCGAGCTCGCGGTCGGGAGGCTCGGCGAGCTGCCGGAGGCGGTCGACCACACCGCCTATCGGATCGTCCAGGAATCGCTCACCAACGTCGCGCGCCACAGCGGTGCCGGGCGGGCGTGGGTCTCGGTGGCGCGCGATAACGGGTCGCTGCGGATCGAGGTCGCCGA
Source organism: uncultured Solirubrobacteraceae bacterium (assembly GCA_964657875.1). Taxonomy (GTDB): domain Bacteria; phylum Actinomycetota; class Thermoleophilia; order Solirubrobacterales; family Solirubrobacteraceae; genus Palsa-465. The sequence goes on along the minus strand of CAZZWJ010000323.1, from coordinate 571 downwards.
CGACGGTCGAGGGTCCCCCGGCCGAACGGACGGCGCGCTCGGGCACGGGATGGAGCCCGGCAACGGCGTGCGCGGGATGCGCGAGCGCGCGCAGGCGCTCGGCGGGTCGCTGGAGGCGGGACCGAGCGGTGATGGTTCGGCGCAGCCCACGCCGGTTGGTTGGGCGGTGCGCGCCCGGCTGCCGGTGGGCGATGCGGCGGGCGAGCGGCCGTGATCTCGGTCGTGATCATCGACGACCAGGCGCTCGTGCGCGCCGGGTTCCGGGCGCTGCTCGCCGCCGAGGCGGACATCGCGGTCCTCGCCGAGGCCGCCGACGGCGCCGCCGGCCTGGCCGCGGTGCGCGAGACGCGGCCCGATGTCGTGCTCATGGACATCCGCATGCCGGTCCTCGACGGCCTCTCCGCCACCGAGCAGATCACCGCCGATGCGTCGCTCGCCGCCACCCGGGTCGTGGTGCTCACCACGTTCGAGCTCGACGAGTACGTGTTCGGGGCGCTGCGCGCGGGCGCCTCCGGGTTCCTGCTCAAGGACCTCGAACCCGACGACCTGCTCACCGCGGTACGGGTGGTCG
>CAZZWJ010000322.1:0-3459 GCA_964657875.1 uncultured Solirubrobacteraceae bacterium | reverse complement strand
GCGAGCGTGCCCGGCGAGCTCGACGAGGTGAGGCTGGCGACCCGGATGGGTCGCTCGTGGCCGGGAATGGATGCCGAGGCGGCGAGCGCGGAGCTCTTGCGCGCCACTGCACGGCGCCTGGGGCGCCCCGTCGTCGGCGTGCCGCGCGGAGGCGCCTCGGACGCCAGCCACTTCGCCCAGGCGATCGCGGTCACCGTCGACGGGCTCGGCCCGCGCGGTGGCGGCGCGCACACCCCCCGGGAGTTCGTCTCCCGCGACGCGCTGCGCACCCGGGCGGAGGTCGCGCTCGCTGTTGCCCACGAGGCTCTAAGCGCCGTATAAGAATCAGCGCCGGTTGGGCGGCGCGGGTGCCATGATCTGCGGTATGAGAGATCGCCTGGTCCCCACCAAGCAGGCCCGTGACGGAGTCGTCCTGCTGCTCGGAATGGTCGCGCTGATGTGGTTTCTGGAGGCGATCAACAGCGTCACCGCCCACCATGACGCGCTCGCGGCCGACGGTGGGATCCTGCCCCGCAACATCTCTCACCTGTGGGCGATCTTCACCGCGCCGTTCCTGCACCGCAACTTCTTCCCGCACCTGTTCGACAACACGATCCCGCTGCTCTTCATGGGCGTCCTGATCGCGTTGCGCGGCGCTCGCCGACTCGCGCTCGTCACACTCATCGTGATCGTCGTCAGCGGTCTGGGCACATGGCTCATCTCACCCGGCAACAGCGACACGTTCGGCGCGAGCGGCATCGTCTTCGGCTACGCGACCTACCTGTTCGCCCGCGGGATCTTCAACCGCAACGTGCTGGAGCTCGCCGTCGGCCTGATCGTCGGCGTCGTCTGGGGGGCCGCTCTCGTCTCGAGCATCGTGCCCCACGCCGGCGTCTCCTGGCAGGCGCACGCCTGTGGGGCGATCGGCGGCGTGATCGCCGCCTACCTGTTCGCCGGTCACCGGTCGGCTCGCCACCCGGACGCCGGCTCCCCCGGTGGGACATCGGGCTCGCCGTCAGGTCGGCCGCCGGTGGGCGGTCACGATCTGCACAGCGCCCTGGACCGCGCGCTCAGCTGATCGCCGCCGCCGCGTCCGTGCGGCGGACGCCTCGATAGCCTGCCAGGCGCAATGCGGATCTTCTCCGGCATCCAGCCCACGGGTCGCAAGCACCTCGGTAACTACATCGGGGCGATCACCCAGTACGTCGCCGGGCAGGACCGCGGCGAGGGGATCTACTGCGTCGTCGACCTGCACGCGACGACCGTCGCCTATGAGCCGGCGCAGCTGCGCTCGACGGTCTATGACACCGCGGCGCTGCTGCTGGCGGCGGGGCTTGACCCGGCCCGCTGCATCTTCTTTCGCCAGTCCGACGTCATCGAGCACCCGGAGCTGTCGTGGCTGCTGGCGAGCGTCGCGTCGTTCGGGGAGCTCAGCCGCATGACCCAGTTCAAGGACAAGGCCGGCGCCCAGCGCGAGCTCGTCTCCGTCGGCCTCTTCACCTACCCGGTGCTGATGGCGGCGGATGTGCTCGCCTACCGCGCCCACGAGGTGCCCGTCGGCGAGGATCAGCGCCAGCACGTCGAGCTGATGCGCGGCATCGCCGAGCGCTTCAACGGGCGCTTCGGCGAGACCCTCGTCGTCCCGGAGGCGCGGATCCCCGAGGTCGGGGCGCGGATCATGGATCTGAAGTTCCCCGACCGCAAGATGTCGACGACGAGCAACAATCCGGCGGGGACCGTCTACATCGGCGAGGCGCCCGACGCGATCGCCAAGAAGTTCCGCTCGGCGGTCACCGACACCGGCTCGGAGATCCGGCGCGGCGCCGACAAGCCCGGGATCTCCAACCTCATCGACATCCTCGCCGTCGCGCGCGGGGTCGCCCCCGAGGCGATCGAGACCGAGTTTGCGGGGTCGCAGTACGGGCCGCTGAAGGTCGCGGTCGCCGAGGCGGTCATCGACTACCTGGCTCCGGTGCGTGAGCGCTACGACGCGCTGCGCGCCGACGAGCCGGAGCTCGAGCGGATCCTCGCCCACGGCGCCGAGTCGGCCCGGGCGATCGCCGCCGACACGCTCGCCGACGTCCGAGAGGCGATGGGGGTCGGGCCGCGTCGCTGAGGTGCTCGTGGTAGCGGTCCGAGGCCGCGGTTAGTGTTCGCGGACGATGAGCCTCGACTATCTCGACCTCGATCTGGATGTCTTCGCGGGCCCGTTCGACCTGCTGCTCACGCTCATCCTGCGTGAGGAGGTCGATCTGATGGAGGTCGACCTCGCCGAGATCGTCATCTCCTACATCGACCATCTTGAGCGGCGCGGCGACCTGGACCTCGAGGCGGCGACCGAGTTCCTGGTCCTGATCGCGGCGCTGCTGGAGCTCAAGTCCCGGCTGATGCTCCCGGGAGAGGAGATCGAGGAGCTCGACCTCGATCCGGGGGAGGCCGCCGAGGAGCTCGTCGCCCGCCTGCTCGCCGCCCACCGCTACCGCACGGCGGCCGCGTACCTGAGCTCGCGGCTGGAACGGGAGGCGGGGTATCGCTTCCGCTCCGCGCCGCTGCCCGCACAGCTGCGCAAGGCTCCGCTGCGCGACGCGGGCGCCGTCTATGACCCCGGGCTGCTCGCGGGGGCGATCAGCACCCTGCTCGAGGTGCCCCCGCCGGTCGACGTGCGTCACATCACGATCGTCCGGGTCACGGTCGCCGAGCGCCTCACCCACCTGCGATCGCTGCTGGCGCGGGGGAGGTTCACCTTCAGCGACGCGGTCGGGGACGCCGATCGCGTCACCGTCGCGGTCACGCTCTACGCGCTGCTCGAGCTCTACAAGCAGGGTGAGGCGACCTGGGAGCAGGATGAGCCATTCGCCGAGATCACGGTCAGCGGGTGCGCCCAGCCCACCACGACCGCCGCCGCCGCCGGGCCGGTGGATGCCGTCGCCGCTGCCCGCCGGTTGAGCGCATGACGATGACCGATCCGGTCATCCGGGGGCTCGGCGAACTGGAACGGATCGTCGAGTCGCTGCTCTTCCTCAGCCCCGATCCGGTCCCGGCGGATGCGCTCGCGCAGGCGACCGACAGCGACGTGGAGGAGATCATCGAGGCCTGCGAGTGGCTGCGCGCCCACTACGAGGCCGATGGACACGGGCTCGTCCTGCGCGAGCTCGCCGGCGGCTACACGCTCTCCAGCCACCCCGACGCCGAGACCGCGGCCCGGTCGCTGCTCGCCCGCCCGCGGACCCCGCCGCTCACGCCCGCGCAGGCCGAGACGCTCGCGATCGTCGCCTACCTGCAGCCGGTGTCGCGTCCCGAGATCGCCCGCATCCGCGGGGTGAGCGCCGAATCGGCGGCGACGACGCTGCTGGAGCGGGGGATGATCGAGGAGTCCGGACGCTCTCAGTTCGGCGCCGTCATGTACCGCACCACCGAGCTCTTCCTCAAGCTGTTCGGTCTCGACGCGACCGCCTCGCTGCCGGAGATCGAGGGCTTCGA
>CAZZWJ010000321.1:0-3460 GCA_964657875.1 uncultured Solirubrobacteraceae bacterium | reverse complement strand
GCTCGTCGTCCTGCACGAGGCGCTTGGAGAGGATGATCGCGTCCTCGAAGTTGTAACCCTCCCAGGACATGAAGGCGACCATCAGGTTCTTGCCCAGGGCCATCTCGCCCTGATCGGAGGCCGAGCCGTCGGCGAGCACGTCGCCCTTGGCGATCTCCGTGCCGACGTCGACGATCGGCTTCTGATGGATGAGCGTCCCCTGGTTGGAGCGCATGAACTTGTGCAGCGGATACTCCTCCGCACCGTCTGAGCCCTCGACGATGACCTTCTCGGCATCGACGTAGGCGACCTTGCCCTCGGCCCGGGCGACCGCGATGTCACCGGTGTCGACCGCCGCCCGGCGCTCCATGCCGGTCCCGATCACGGGCGCGTCGGTCACGAGCAGCGGGACCGCCTGGCGCTGCATGTTGGAGCCCATCAGCGCCCGGTTGGCGTCGTCGTGCTCCAGGAACGGGATCATCGCCGTCGCCACCGACCAGATCTGCTCGGGCGAGACGTCGATGAGGTCCACTTCCTCCGGGGTGACCGTCACGTACTGACCGGCCTGGGTGCGGCACAGGATCTCGTCGCCCTGCAGGTTGCCGTCATCGTCCACGGGCGTGTTCGCCTGGGCGATGATCTGCTCCTCCTCCTGGTTGGCGTCGACGCGGACCACCTCGTCGGTGATCCTCCCGTCCTTGACGACCCGGTAGGGGGTGGTGACGAAGCCGTGCTCGGAGATCTCCGCGTAGGAGGACAGCGAGCCGATCAGGCCGATGTTCGGTCCCTCGGGGGTCTCGATCGGGCACATCCGGCCGTAATGGGTCGGATGGACGTCGCGGACCTCGATCGGGGCGCGCTCGCGGGTCAGACCACCCGCGCCGAGGGCGGAGAGCCGCCGGCGATGGGTGAGGCCCGAGAGGCTGTTGGTCTGGTCCATGAACTGCGACAGCTGGCTGGAGCCGAAGAACTCCTTCAGCGCCGCGACCACGGGTCGGATGTTGACGATCGTCTGCGGGGTGATCGTGTCCGCGTCCTCGGTGGTGAGACGCTCCCTGACGACGCGCTCCATCCGGTAGAGGCCGATGCGGAACGCCTCCTGGATGAGCTCGCCGACGGTGCGCAGCCGGCGGTTTCCGAAGTGCTCGTACTCGTCGAGGTGCTCCTGGATCGGCTCGCGGGGCATCGAGACGGCCTCGGCGGCGTAGTCCTTGATCTCGACCTCGGGCTCCTCGGGCATGCCGAGCAGACGCGGGAGCGAGACGAGCTCCTTGACCAGGGCGATGATGTCGTCGTGGGTGAGGACGCGCGTGTCCAGGTCGATGTCGAGACCCAGCCGCGAGTTGAGCTTGTAGCGACCGACGCGCGTGAGGTCATAGCGCTTGGGGTCGAAGAACAGCTGGTTGAGCAGGGCGCGGGCGGCGTCGATCGACGGCGGCTCGCCCGGACGCTGCTTCTTGAAGAGCTCGATCAGCGCGCCCTCCTCGGTCCGGGTGACCTCGGGATCGGCGTCGACGGTGTTGCGGATGTAGAGCGAGTTGTCGAAGAGGCTGAGGATCTCCTCGTCGGTCGCGTAGCCCATCGCCCGCAGCAGCACCGTGACCGGCAGCTTGCGCTTGCGGTCGATGCGGACGTAGGTGCGGCCCTTCTTGTCGATCTCGAGCTCCAGCCACGAGCCGCGGGCGGGCATCAGGTTGGCGATGAAGACCTGCTTCTCGCGGTCCTTGGGCTCCATCACGTAGGCGCCGGGGGAGCGCACGAGCTGCGTGACGACCACGCGCTCGGTGCCGTTGATGATGAACGTGCCGCGATCGGTCATCCACGGGAAGTCACCCATGAACACCGACTGCTCGCGGATCTCGCCGGTCTCCCGGTTGATGAAGGCGACGGTGACGGTCAGCGGACGCGCGTAGGTGAGGTCCTTCTCACGGCACTGCTCCAGGTTCGCGACCGGTTCGTCGAAGGAGAACTCACCGAACTGCACGGCGAGGTTCCCGGTGTAGTCCTCGATCGGGGAGATGTCGTTGATCGTCTCCCGCAGCCCACCACCGGTCGGGTCGGTGAGCCATTCAAAGGATTTCCTCTGAATGTCAATGAGGTTGGGGAGTTCAAGGGCCTTGTTCAGACGCGCAAAAGTACGGCGCGTCCGCGGGGCGTGAGCGGTAGCCAAGACGGCGACTCCTCGGGCGATCGAGAGGGAGACACGAAATCGGCACCGGTTGAAAGCTCTTCCCAGAACTCACAACAGGCGCGACGTAGCAAGATAGCACAGGCAATCGACGCCCTGTGAAGGGTCAGTCGGCGCTCACGGACCCCGTCCCCGACCGTCGCGTATGTGGCGCGACATCAGATGCTGGACGGCTGCGGCTATTGACCGGCGCGCGCAGTGTAAGGGGTGTGCGCGAGTTCGGTCAAGCGCCGGGTCTCCGGGTCACGCGCCGCGCCGCCAAGGCGCGGCGCTCATGACCGGATCTAAGACCAGCTGGCGGCGCCCGCGTCGGCGCTCGGCGCGACCGGACGCGGCGCGGCGTCGCGGCACCGGACCGGCGGCGACTCGGCTCCCAGCCGGCCCCGGCGCAGCGGCCGGTCGCCGGGACGCCGGGACCGGACGCGGGAAGCCGGCCGGATCTGCACGTAGCGGAAGACGGCGCGGCCGACGCGCAGCACGTCGCCGTCGCTGAGCGGCGTGACGTCCACCGGGCGGCCGTTGACGAACGTCCCGTTGGCGCTGCGGTCGTCGAGAACCCGCACGCCCTCTCCGCGCAGCGCCACGATCGCGTGGCGGCGCGAGACGTGCGGGTCCTCGAGGCGAAGATCCGCGATCAGGCCGCGGCCGATGTGGGTGATCGGGCGGCTGAGCGCGAGCAGCCGATCCCGGCCGGCCTCCTCGTAGGCGAGGTAGTGCCCCGCCGGCGCACCGGCGGCGGGGATCGTCTGCATGCGAGTGCGGTGGTCGAGCAGTTCGGCGGTGTCGACCACGAAGGGGTGGCCGGCGTGCAGGCCGTGGGTCTCACGCTCGGTGAGCGACCGGTGGGGGGTGAGGTCCGTGGTGATCATGGACACAGAGTCCCAGCGGTCCGCAAGCCGAATCTGTGGAGGCGCGAAGAGTTCCCTAAGCAACGAGCGCCCCGCACCCGGTGGGTGCGAGGCGCTCGCAGAACCGCGGCGATGGGCCGGGAGCGGGAGCTACTTGAGCTCGACGCTTCCGCCGGCCTCCTCGAGGTCGGCCTTGAGCTTGTCGGCCTCCTCCTTCTCGACGCCCTCCTTGATCGGCTTGGGGGCCTCGTCGACGAGCGCCTTGGCCTCCTTCAGGCCCAGGCCGGTGGCCGCACGCACGACCTTGATGACCTGGATCTTCTTGTCGCCGGAGGCGGTGAGGATGACGTCGAACGCCGACTGCTCCTCCTCGGCCGGGGCGGCATCGCCGGCGGGACCCGCCTGGGCGGGCGCGGCGACCGCGGTCGCCGAGACGCCGAACGTC
>CAZZWJ010000320.1:0-3506 GCA_964657875.1 uncultured Solirubrobacteraceae bacterium | reverse complement strand
TGCTGCTGGTGATGAACTGGTTCTTCCACAAGGTCTACTGGACCGGCTGGATCTCCCACCACAACAAGCGCCGGCGCTCGCTGTTCGGCGCCGACGGCGATGCCCACAAGCGGCGGATGCTGTTCGGCCTCGCCCTGCTCGGCTTCACCACCGTCTACCGCGAGTCGTTTGAGATCGTCGTCTTCCTGCAGTCGCTGCGCGAGCTCTACGGCACCGGCGTCGTGCTCGAGGGGGTCATCATCGGGCTGCTGTTCACCGTCGCGGTCGGCGTCCTCACCTTCGCGCTCAACGCCAAGCTCCCGTACAAGAAGCTGCTCATCGTCACCGGGGTCATGCTGCTCGGGGTGCTCATCGTCCAGGTCGGTGAGGAGGTCAACGAGATGCAGCTCGCCGGCTGGATCGGCTGGGGCCACATCGGCTTCCTGCACCTCCCCGGCTGGATGGGCACCTGGTTCTCGCTGTTCAACAACTGGCCGACGTTCCTGGGGCAGTTCCTCGCGGTGGCGATCGTCCTCGGCTCCTACGTCGGTGCGCAGTACCTGCGCGTCTGGCGACCGCGTCGGCGCGGACAGCAGGCCGCCCGGCTCGCGGACGCGATCCCCGAGCAGCCCGCCGACGTCGCGACCGCCGAGCCGCGTCGTCCCGCCTCACGCGCGCTGCCGGTCTAGCCGCCGCCGCCGCCCGAGAAGCAGGCTCCGCGCAGGTCGCGGATACGCCAGCGTCCCACCGCTCTCCCGGCGTCGCCCGCCGGGAGACCGCCCCCGCCCCCGCGACGTTGCGGGTCCCGTTCGGCCCCGCCCGGTCGAGCGGGACCCGGAGCGCCGCGAGCGTCAGGTCAGGTCGCCTGCGTGGCGTAGAACTCGGCCTCCTGCGCGCCGAGCTCCGTCGCCGGGGGATCGCCGTAGAACCACTCGCGGGCGATGCGGTTGAAGTTGCCGGTCGCCCGCAGCTGGGACATCACGGCGAGCGTGAGCACCTCCATGCGACGGCCGAAGATGTGGTCGGGCGGCGCGTTCTCGTGGCGCAGGTCACCGAAGTACTCAGAGCGCGGGTCGCTCATGTCGATCATCACCTGCGTCGCGTACTCGGGGGTGAGCCGGATCTCGCGGTCACTCGTGTACCAGGAGGTCGACGCCCGGAACTGGGCGAGCAGCCGATCGGGGTCGACCCGGTCGGGCTTGGTGAAGAAACCGATCTCCCCGCCCATCCGCATGAGCGTGTCGGCGTCGCCCTCGATGATCGCCCGCGCCACCGCGATCTCCAGCTCGACGGTGCCGGGCGGCATCCGCTTGTAGAGACCGAAGTCCAGAAACGCCATCCGCCCGTCGTCGAGCAGCATCGAGTTGCCGGGATGGGGATCGCCGGAGAACTGCCCGTGGCGGTACAGGCAGCCGAAGTAGAAGCGGAACACCATCTCCCCGATCCGGTCGCGCTCGGCCTGCGGACGGTCCTTCAGCGCCTCAAACCCGGTCCCCGAGACGAACTCGGAGACCATCACCCGCTCGTGGGACAGCGAGCTGACGACGTCGGGGATGACGATGAACGGGTGGTCGCGGAAGATCCGCGCGAGCGCACGCTGGTTCTGGGCCTCGAGCTCGTAATCGAGCTCCTCGTCGATCCGCTCGCGGATCTCCTCCCCGATCGCCTTGGGATCCAGACCGGGCGCGATCCGCTTCACCAGCCTCAGGATCAGCCCCAGATTCGACATGTCGGCCCGGACCGCCGCCGCCACCCCGGGGTACTGGACCTTGACCGCGACCTCCCGGCCGTCGCGCAGTCGCGCCCGGTAGACCTGCCCGATCGAGGCCGCCGCGACCGGCGCCTCGTCGAAGTCGCTGAACACCTCCGACAGGCGCTCGCCGAGCTCGGTCTCGATCACCTTGCGCATCTGGCCGAAGGACACGGTGGGAGCGGAGTCGCGCAAGGCCGCGAGCTTCTGCTGAAACTCCTCGCGATATTCCTCGGGGACGAGGCCCGCGTCGAGGAACGACAGCACCTGCCCGACCTTCATCGCGGCGCCCTTCATCGTCCCCAGCGCCTGCACGATCTGCTCGGCCGCCTCGATGTGACGGCGCTCGAGCGCCGCGCTGCGCCCCTGTTCGTCACGCGTCACGTTCGCCGCGTGGGTCCCGGCCTGCCGGATCGCCTGGCCGGCGGCGAGCCCTCCGAGCTTCGCCGTCCTCCCCACGCGCGAGGTGGGGATCTTGTCCTTGGCCACGTGGTCGAGTCTAGGACTGGGATCTCGGTCCGCAGGACCGTCTCTAGCGCTCGACGCGTGATCCCGGGACGATGTCATCGCTGCCGTCGGCCCAGCGCACCCAGGCCTTGTGGCCGCCGTCGTAATCGTCGCCGAACAGGATCAGCGTCGCGGGGTCGCCGAGCGCGGTGCACGGCTCGCTTCCCTCGGGCTCCTCGCCGCGCCAGATCCGCACGAAGCGGTTGGACTGAAGCTCGTCGCCGATCGTCGTCGGATCGGTGTGACCGGGATGCACGCGGGTCTCGCGCGGGAGCGACATGAGGGTGTCCATCACCGATGACTTCAGGTCGGCATAGCTCGTCGCGCCCGGCCCCCGCACGCCCCCGACCGAGCCCTTGAACAGCGTGTCCCCGGTGAACACGTCGGTCCCGTCGATGAGCAGCGACAGCATCCCGGCGGTGTGACCGGGGGTGTGCAGCGGCTCGATCACGAGCCCGCCGGTGCGGATCGTCTCCCCGGGCGCGAGCGTGCCGGTGGCCTGGGGGACGTCGCCGCGCTCGAGCTCGTGGATGAGCACCGGGACGTCGGGATACGCCTCGAGGACCTCGCCGAGTGCGGACACGTGGTCACCGTGGTGGTGGGTGAGCAGGATGTGGGTGAGGGTGAGGTCGTGCTCACGCAGGAAGGCGAGCAGCGGCGCCACCGGCCCGCCGGCGTCGATCATCACCGCGTGACCGCCCGGCTCGTCGGCGACGACGTAGTTGTTGGTGAGGAAACCGTCGCTCATCGTGTGCTCAATGATCATGGTGGGCAGGCTACCCGCGCTCGCCGGGTGGGTACCCTGGCGGACATGAGCCTGATTCACACCTGTTACCGGATCCTCGAGATCGATCGCTCGGTGGCCTTCTATGAGACGCTTGGCTTCCGCGAGCTGCGCCGCGTGCCGATCGGCTCCGACGCGACCAACATCTTCATGAACCTGCCCGAGGACGGCGACGAGCCGCGGCTGGAGCTCACGTTCAACCACGGGCGCACCGAACCGTATGAGATCGGGACCGGATACGGCCATATCGCGATCACCACCGACGACCTCGACACGACCCTCGCCGCGCTGTCCACACAGGGGATCGAGCCCGAGCGGGCGCCCTACACGGTCAGCAACGGAGGCAGCCGCCTGTGCTTCGTGCGTGATCCCGACGACTACCGGATCGAGATCATCGAGCGGGCCGGCGCCTGATGGTCGACACCGCGACCATGGCCAAGCTCCTGCAGAGCTTCCAGATCGCGCTCAACGCCCACGACCGCGAGA
>CAZZWJ010000319.1:0-3525 GCA_964657875.1 uncultured Solirubrobacteraceae bacterium | reverse complement strand
AGGTCGAGGCCGAACGGACCGAACCGCCGGATCGAGCCGATCCGGTCGATCCGGTCGATTCGGCGGGGGGTGAACGGTCATGAGCGAACTCGGACCGTCGGACATCGCGCCTACACTGACCGCCCAGATGGAGGTCGAGTTGCCGCACCTCACGACAACGGTTCTGCGCCGGGACTACGACAAGCGGCTGATGCTCGTCAGCGGTCGCGCCAACCCGGAGCTGGCGGCGCGGATCGCCGACAAGCTCGGCGTCGAGCTCAGCCAGGTGAACGCGAAGACGTTCGCCAACACCGAGGTCTACTGCCGCTTTCAGGAGTCGGTGCGCGGCGCCGATGTGTTCATCGTGCAGCCGACCTGCGCGAACGCCGCCATCGGGATGAGCGCCAACGACGCGCTCATGGAGCTGCTCATCATGGCCGACGCCGCGGTCGGCGGCTCGGCGCATCGGGTGATCGCCGTGAGCCCGTGGTACGGCTACTCGCGCCAGGACAAGAAGTCCGCACCGCGGGAGCCGATCACCGCGCGGCTGGTCGCGCACATGCTCGAGGCGGCCGGGATCGACCGGATCCTCACCATGGACCTGCACTCGGGTCAGATCCAGGGCTTCTTCGAGAAGCCGTGTGATCACATGACCGCGCTGTTCATGCTCACCCAGTACTTCCGTGACCTCGGGCTGCAGGATCTCGTCGTCGTCGCCCCCGACGCCGGCCGGGTGAAGCTCAACAAGCAGTTCGCGTCCAAGCTGGGCGCCGACCTCGCGATCCTCAACAAGGAGCGTCCCGCCCAGCAGGTCGCCGAGATCAGCTACGTGATCGGCGACGTCCGTGACAAGACCGCGGTGATCGTCGACGACATGATCGGCACCGCCGGCACGCTCGCGGCCGCCGCCCGGGCGGTGCGTGACGCCGGCGCCAAGCGGATCTTCGCCGCCGCCACCCACGGCAACTTCTCCGGCAACGCCTGGCGCAACCTCGCCGACGCCGACTTCGAGCGGATCGTCGTCACCGACACGATCCCGCTGCTGCCCGGGGCACCGGACAACGTCCAGGTCGTCTCCTGCGCGGACCTGCTCACCAACTCGATCCGCCAGATCTTCACCGACGGCTCGGTGAGCGACGTCTTCGGCGGCGAGAACCAGCTGTTCTAACGTCCCACACGGTGCCTGATCCGATCCAGAGTGAGCGCGCCGCCCGGCTGATGGACCTCCTCGGTCTCACCGACGACGAGCTGTGCGCGACCCTCGACGCCGACGCGCTCACGCTGCTCTCCGGCCAGCTGGACCATCGCCCCGAGCTCTCGATCCTGCTCGCGCTGCTCGCGGAGGCCGGTGAGCAGGCGAGCCCGGCGGCGCTGCGTCGCTGGGTCCGGGCGACCGGGCCCGCGGGGCGGCCGATCGACGCGCTCACCGGCCGTGACTTCGCCGCCTTCGAGGACTCAGTCCAGGCACTCGCCGAGCGCGGCTTCGTGATCCGCGGCGGCGGACCGGGCGCCGGCGGCTGAGCCGACCGGTCATCCGTGCGGGCGCCGGCGGCTGAGCCGACCGTCGCTCGGAGGACTCAGGCCCGCTCGGGCTTGGGTGGCTTCTTGGGCCAGATGCCCAGGAGGTGATGAAACGCGCGGGCGATCAGCCGATCGGTCGCGGCTGCGGCACCGGCCATCACCGCCGCCTCCAGCGCCCGGCCGCCGACGACCTTCGCCATCGAGCCGCGGCCATCGCCGGCGGCCGGCAGCTGCTCGTCGTCGACCCGGGACCACACGTTGCGGAAGATCTGTCGGCCGAGGATGCGGGCGAGGATCGAACCGACGATCCCGAACGGGAGATAGAGCAGTCGTCTCATCGTCGCCAGCCTACCGCCCCTGCTCGATCGGCCCGGGCCCCGGCTCGATTTTCCGCGCCCCTCCCCGGTCGGCTCGCACCCCCTGCCCGATTGGCCCAGCCGTTTAGGCCAGTTGGCCGTGGTGGAGGGTCGCCGCAGCTGGATTAATGAGTGGCGTCAGTCGACGATCGCGGAAGGAGCACCATGCTCGAAGGTGATCATGCAGGCGCGGATGCGGACGCCGACGCGCGGTCGGGGGAGCCGGTGGCCCCCACCCGGCCCGACGACGCGGATGCGCTGCTGCGCGCGGCGCTGCTCGACGACAGCGCTGCGGTGGCCGTCTCGCTGCCCGTCGGCGGCCTGCCGCTCAGCGAATCGGTGACGGTCATCTTCCACGGGCGACGAGACCTCGGCACCCTGCAGACCTACGTCGCCTGGGGCAGCCTGGGGGCCGGGACGACGGTCGCGGCCGGAGCGTTGCTACGCGTCCCCTGCGACCTGGACCTCGCCGACGCCGATGACCGGGCCGAGGCCGAGGCGCTCTACCTCGAGCAGGCCCAGGCGCTGCGCGACGCGCTCGTCGGCGCCGACACGGTGCTCGACGTCTGGCGGGAGCCGCTGGCCGAGATCGCGCAGTCGGCGATCGCCGTCGACCACTCGCCCCGGCTGTCGGTACGCCTGCCCGCCCACCGCCTGCTGCCGACGGCGCTCGTCGCCACCGACTCCCAGCTCGTCGTCACCCCCGTCTGCACCGCCCGCACGCTCGCCGACGGCCGCCCGCCGATGGGCATCGCCTGCGCGCAGCAGGAGTTCGCCCGCGTGTATCCGCTCGCCGACGATCCCGAGCGCTGCGTCGAGGAGTTCATGGATCTCGCCGCCGAGCACGCCCATGACCTCGCCGCCCGGCTCGCCCACCAGGAGGCGTCGGTGCAGCGGTTCATGGAACTGAGCGCCTGACCGTCACCCGGCGCCGTGCGGGTTCGGTGCCGCAAGTGCTCGGGGGAGGGTGTCAGGTCTGCGGGGCACGGACCGGCGTGCGAACCGGCTCACGGCTCGGACGCCGCTCACGACCGGGCAGCCGCTCGCCGATGCGTCCCGGCTCGCGCAGACGCACGGCGGCGGGGACGGCGTCGGGAAGCGGGATGCCACCACGGGGCGGACTCGGCTGCGTCGGCGGATTGCGCGGCGGACGGCCCCAGCCGTCGTCACCGTCATCGAACTTCTCGCCGTTGTCTGGATCCTCGCGCAGCGCCGGCAACAGCAGCACCGCGACGCAGAGGAAACCGATGAGATGGACTCCCGCGATCCAGAGCACCAGCTGCACCCCTTGGCTCATGTCCAGAGGGTAGCGCCGGAGGCCGGTTGCGGCCACCCCTTTCGGTCGCGATTGTCATCGTGCGCACGTGGGGGCGCTACCATCACGGCCCGCTATGGCGAGCAACGCAAGTACCGACACCATCACCCTGACCGTCGCCCCCCGGGCCGTCGAGGGCTCCCGCGCGACCCGGCGCCTGCGCCGCACCGGCGCGATCCCCGGCATCGTCTACGGCGGCACCGAGGACCCGGTCGCCTTCCAGGTCGCCGAGCGCACGCTGCGCCACGCCCTGCAGGACTCCGGCGCGGTGCTCACGCTCAAGGTCGACGGTGGCTCCAGCGGGCCGGTCGTCGTCAAGGAGCTCGTCCGCCACCCGGTCACCGGCGCCACCAT
>CAZZWJ010000318.1:0-3525 GCA_964657875.1 uncultured Solirubrobacteraceae bacterium | reverse complement strand
GAAGGAGCTGATCGAGCGCGGCGTGCGGTTGGCGATTGAGTCCGGTCGACCGGTCGCGCATGTCGCGGCGGATACGGTCTGCCGGCAGAGACGCTGCGCAAGGCGGTGCGGCAGACGGAGGCCGACCGGGGTCTGCGGGACGCGCCGAAGAGCGCGGAGCGGGAGAAGATCAAAGCCTGCGGCGCGAGTCTTAGAGCTCAAGCAGGCCGATGAGGTCTTGCGGTCAGCAAGCGTGTTTTTCGCGAAGGAGCTCGACGGGAGCCGACCGAGGTGAGCGCGTTTATTACCAGCAGCGCGCGCAGTTCGGCGTCGAGCTCGTGTGCCGCACCCTTGGGGTCTCGGCATCGGCCTACTACCAACGCGCCGCCGGCGCTCAGTCCGCGCGGTCGGTCGAGGACGAGCAGCTGCTGGGGATCATCCGCCAGACGCACGAGGACAACTTCGAGGCCTACGGATATCGCAAGATGTGGCAGACGCTCAGGCGGGCTGGGGAGAGCGCTCCGCGCTGTCAGGTGCAGCGTCTCATGCGCCAGCACGGCTGCGGGCGCCAAGCGCCGTGGCCGGCCGTGGCGCACCACGATCCCCGATCCGGCCGCCGAGCCGCGTCCTGATCTGGTGCAGCGCGACTTCACCGCCTCGGCTCCGGATCGCTTGTGGGTCGAGGATTTCACGTATCTGCGCTGCTGGGAAGGCTGAGCTTTTTTAGCTTCGTCATCGACGTGTTCAGCCGCAAGATCATCGGCTGGCAGTTCGCCAGCCACATGCGCACCGACCTCGTCCTCGACGGGCTACGGATGGCGCTCGGGACCCGGGACCTTGGTGCGGACTTCGCGCTGGTCCAGCACACCGACCACGGCTCGCAATATCTCAGCGACGACTACGCCCAGGTCCTGGACGACCACTGCGTCCTGGCGTCGGTCGGGACCGTCGGCAATGCCTGTGACACTCAATCAAGATTGATCGAGCTCGTCGTGACTTGATCGGTCTGACCCCAGCCTATGACTTCGCCCCCCGTGGGGGTGCACTGGCGTTGAGCTGTCGACCGGTCAGGCCGCGCGGGCAGCGCACCGACCGGTCGGGCGGATCGTGAGCTAATGGGAGCCTTGCCAAGCACCATGAGTGTCCTGTCCGCCGTCCCGATCGATGGCTGCGCGACCCGTCCCGCAGATCGAGGAGGCGCTGTTGTCCAGCCTGCCATGCCTGACCACCGAAGTCATTCTTGGGGTCGATACCCACCGCGACACCCACGCCGCCGCGCTGATCGATGAGCTCGGACGGTTCGTCGCCTCAGAAACGTTCCCCACAACCCGACGCGGCATCCGGTCGCTGATCGGCTGGGCGCAGAACCTCGGGACCGTTCGCCGTGCCGGCGTGGAGGGCACCGGCAGCTACGGCGCCGGGCTGACCCGCGCCCTGCAGCTTGAGAACATCAGGGTGATCGAGGTCACCCGTGCCGCCCGGGTCGGGCGCCGTCACGTCGGCAAAAACGACGCGCGAGACGCCGAAGCCGCCGCGCGCAGCGTCCTGGCCGGCCAAGCGACCGCGGTCCCGAAGGGACGTGACGGATCGGTGGAAGCGATCCGGGTGCTGCGCAACGCCCGCGCCAGCGCGGTCAAGGCCCGCACCCAGGCGATCGTCCATCTCAAGAATCTCATCATCACCGCGCCCAACGAGCTGCGCGAGCAGCTCATCGATCTCACCAGCCGACAGCTCGTCGCTCGGTGCGCTCGGTTGCACCGCTCAGCGCAGCTTGATGCGATCGGAGCGACGAACGCCGCACTGCGGACGCTCGCCCGCCGCCACCAGACCCTTGATGAGGAGATCGCCGAGCTCGACGCGCAGATCAAGACCCTCATCACCAAGGCCGCTCGCCGGCTGCTCACCGAGCCCGGGATCGGACCGGAGATCGCCGCGCGGCTGCTGCTCGTCGCCGGCGACAACCCCACCCGGATCCGCAACGACTCCGCGCTCGCTGCGCTCTGCGGCGCCAGCCCGGTCGAGGCATCCAGCGGCAAGACCACGCGCCACCGCCTCAATCGCGGTGGCGACCGCCAGGCCAACAGCGCCCTGTGGCTGATCGCCAACAACCGCATGATCCACCACCCCCAAACCCGCGACTACGTCGCCCGCAGGACCAAGGAAGGCAAGAGCAACCACGAGATCCGCCGATGCCTCATGCGCCACATCGCCCGCGGCCTGCACCCCCTCCTCATCGCCGACCTCACCGACGCCAAGCAATCTGCCTTGACATAGGAGCCTCAACGCGCCGGCCGAGTCGTTCGTCGACAGGTTTAAGACCGAGCTGATCCGCGATCGCGTCTCGCGCACTCGCGGGCAGATGGAGCTCGCCGTGCTGGAGTGGGTGCACTAGTTCAACCACGACCGGCTGCATGAATCGCTGGGTGACGTCCCGCCCGTCGAGGTCGAAGACGCGTACGACACCCACTGCACTACGAGCCCTCCGGGCTCGTCTCTTCGCCCCGGTTCGGGGTCAGGCACACTGACCAGCGAGACAGGGTCAGAAACCTTCTAACCCAGTCTCCGTGGAACCCGGCCCGTCTCACATCGTCGCAAGCTCAACGCCGGACCGATCATCGCCTGACCCACTCGAAACGACGACCAACCGGAAAGTCTCACCAGACGGAAATCCGACGCAGCCGCACCGTCTTACATCACCACATTTCAGGACTGCCCCCAGATCGAACAAACGTGCAACCCGCCCCGTCGCTGACGACGCGCCCCGCGATGCCGTCCGGGGCGGGTCCCATGATCCACATCCGATGAGCTGGCGATCGATGCGCGCCTCCGCGCCGGCCACCCCGAGCGCGGGTGAACCCCGCCGGGTCGCGATCGCGGACCTCGGGTCCAACTCCTGGCGCCTGGTCGTCTTCTCCTACGGCGACGGTCCGTGGTGGAAGCGCACCGACGAGCTCTATGAGACGGTGCGGATCGGCGCCGGGCTGGCGGCCAGCGGACGGCTCTCCGACGACGCGATGGACCGGGGGCTCGAGACGCTCGACGTGTTCGCCCGGTTCTGCCGGGCGTCCCGGATCAGCTCCGACGACATCCACGTGATCGCCACATCCGCGATCCGCGACGCCGACAACGGCCCGGAGTTCCTCACCCGCGTCCGCGCCGACACCGGCCTGCCGGTCGAGGTCCTCGGGCCCGGTGAGGAGGCGTGGTTCGGCTACGTCGCCGCCGTCAACACGACGACCCTGCGCGATGGCGCGGTGCTCGATCTCGGTGGCGGCAGCCTGCAGCTCTCGTCGGTCGCCGGCCGTCGGGTGGGCGAGATGGTGTCGGTCCCGCTGGGCGCGGTGCGGATCACCGAGCAGTTCCTCGCCGAGGACCCCGACCGGCCCGCCCGGCGCAAGGCCTGCAATCGGGTGCGCGCCTACGCACGCGAGCTGATCGGCGATGGTGCGCCGTGGCTGGACGGCGACGGCGACGGCGACGGTGCCCCACGGCTCATCGGTCTCGGCGGCGCGGGATCGAATGCGCTTGATCGCATCAAGCTGGATG
>CAZZWJ010000317.1:0-3529 GCA_964657875.1 uncultured Solirubrobacteraceae bacterium | reverse complement strand
CGTCCATCACCGCCAGCCGGATCATCCATCTGACCAGCAGCGCCGAGCCCAGCAGAACGACCTGTAAGCCCGAGCCCCACAATATCCCCGCCAGCACCAGAAGGCTGACTACCGCTCGCACGCGCATCACTCCCAGCGCGATCGCGGTGAGGCATGCGAACACGTAGATCCACAGGCTCGACACCGCGGTCAGTCCGAGCAGGAAGTTCATCACCCCCGCGCCCCGACCCGCGCCAGGGAATGTGCCCCCGAACCCGCCGCGCGCCGAGCCGGCGCGCCCGAAGCCACCGCGTACAGCGCCGGCGCCACCGAAGCCCGAGCTCGTCTTGAGCAGGTAGCGGATCCTGCCGTCACGGACCTCCATCGCCAGCCACCTGATCGAGACCGTCGACTCGACTCCGGAGAAGCCGCCGATTCCGGCGACGTTCGTCTGACCGGCGAGGATCGCCGCCGCCGCGCTGCTCTGACTCTCGATGGCGATCGTGCCGCCGCCGTGGGACGAGACGTACTTCGACGCCGCCGTGAGTGAGGTCGTGTCACCGCCGAACATGCCGCCCGCGCCGCCGGCCGCGCCGGCACCGCCCGCGGCACCCGAGGCGCCGGGGAACCCGCCGCTCGCCGAGCCGCCCCCACCACCGGAGCCGCTCGAGCGACCCGAGCTGCCGAAGGCGCCGGCGAATGACCGGCGCAGACCGCCGCCGGCGAAGCCACCGAAACCCCCACCGCCCGCAGACGCGGGGCCACCGGCGGGGAAGGTCGAGCTCGTGGCGTGCCCGAGCGTGTCGGCCGCCCACGTCGCGGGGGCGGCCAGCAGCGCCGCGAGCGCCACGGCGACCACGATCGCCCGCACCCGTCCGGCGACCCCGAACCCGAGCGCGAGCACGGCGAGGAGGCTGACGACGATGACGAGCGGCACCGCCCACGACACCGACCCGCTGAGGTTGCCGAGCACGACGAGCTCGGTCAGCGCACCACCCGCGATCGACAGGACGCCGATGATCCGCCCCGCCCGGGATCCCGACAGCGCCTGACCGACGCCGGCCCCGACCAGGAGCGCCGACCACGGCGCCAGGAAGGAGACGTAGTAGGGGTGAAAGATCCCCGACGCGACGCTGAACACCACCGCGGAGACGAGTCCCGCGGCACCGACCGCGATCGTCCAACCGGTGCGGGGATCGTCGCGACGCAGCCGCGTCGCGACGAGGATGCCGACCCCGGCCACGAGCGCGAAGCCGAGCAGCCAGCCGGCCTGGCCACCGAGGCTCGAGTCGAGCAGGCGCAGGACGCCGGTGCTGCCGCCGCCGAAGCCGCCGCCCCCGCCGCCGGTGCCGCCCGTCTGGCCGGTGACGCGACCGAGTCCGTTGTAGCCGACGATCAGCGACCAGATCGAGTTGTCGGAGGTGCCGGAGATGTAGGGGCGATCCGCGGCCGGCGTGAGGGTCACGAGGATCGGCCAGGCGAGCCCGACGACCGCCAGCACGAGCCCCCCCCACAGCTGCTGGCGCAGCGCGTGCAGGTGACCGCGACCGGCCGGAGCCACCCACAGGTAGGCGAGGAAGATCCCGGGGACCACAAACAGCGCCAACGTCAGCTTGGTCTCAAAGCCGAGCCCGATCAGCGCGCCGCACCACACGAGCCACCGGGTGCGACCGTCCTGCAGGGCGCGCACCGCACACCACATCGCGGCCACGCAGCAGAGGATGAGCAGCTCGTCGGGGTTGTTGTGGCGCGAGACCGCGACCGTCATCGGCGTGAGCACGAGCGTGAGCGCCGCCGCAAAGCCCGCGGCGCGGCCGAACACCCGCCGCGTGAGGTCGTAGGCGAAGACGGCCGCGGCGACGCCCATGAGCGCCTCGGGGACGAGAATCGAGAGCGAGTCGAAGCCGAAGATCCGCACCGACAGCGCCTGCACCCAGAGCGCCGCCGGCGGCTTGTCGACGGTCATCAGACCCGCCTTGTCCAGGGAGGCGAACAGGAAGTCGTGCCAGCTGGACGCCATCGAACGCACGGCGCCGGAATAGAACGTGTTCGCATAGTCGTTGCGCGACAGGTCCCAGAGGTTCAGAACCGCCGCGGTGACGATGATCACGAGCACCTCGGGCCGGGCCCACAGTCCCGACAGCGCCCGGGGACGGCCGCGGACCCGGAGGCGCTCGGCGAGTGAGTCAGACGCGGTGGAGCGCAGCGACGAGGTCGACATCAGGCGTGATCGGGCGAGCGATGGGCCAGGAATTCAAAGCGGTTGGGCATGGTGCAGGAGGTTCGGCGCAGGCTCGAAGCGACCCGCAAGACAACCGTAAGCGCAACGTAGGAGCTCGCGCGCCCGGTCAGTCCCCGTCCGGGCGCTCCCGTTTTCAGTCGACGCTCACGCGCGGGTCGCCCGCATCCGCGTCCGCGCCTGCCCCGCCCGCCGCCCGCGACTCCGCGTCACCCACGTCCGCGGCGAGCGCCGCGTTGGCGGCGAGCGCGAGCAACACGATCGTCGCGCACACCGCGACGACGAGCTGATTGGCGCCCGCGACCGCCGGCACGACGAGCGCCACCAGCCCGCCGGCCGCGAGCAGCGGGACCACCACCGACCCGAGCCGCGCGGCGGACTGAAACAGGGCCAGCCCGAGCACGTACAGCACCGGGCCACCGAGCACCAACAGCGTCGAGGTGACGCTCGCCGGGCGCTCAGGATGCTCGATCGTGATCCGGATCGCCACCGCGACGACGATCACCCCGCCGACCATCATCGCGTGGGCATAGGCGTAGCCCGAGCGCCCGAGCCGGGCCGCACGTCCCCCGGTCGCCGTCGCCACCCGGTCGGCGCCCCGGTCGGCGAGGCGCAGGAAGTACGCGGCCCACAACGCCGTCGAGGTGAGAAACCCGGTCACGAAAGCGGTCTGGACCACGATCGATCCGCCCCCGTCGGCGGCGGTGAGCCCGACCCGCAGCACCGACTCACCGAGGGCGATGATGAGCACGAGCTGGTAGCGCTCGGCGAGATGGGTCCCGGTGAGCCGCCACCGCTCGATCGCCACCCGGCCCCGGCCGGGCAGCCAGAAGCCGTGCAGCGGGGCGAGGACGTCGAGCACGACCGCGACCGACCACGCGATCAGGCGCGTGTCGCCGCGCAGGAACGCACCGACGATCCACACCGCCCCCGCAAGCCCCAGCCACGTGAGCAGGCGCAGGTTGTTGGCGCGCATCGGATCCCCGGCGGGAAAGGCGACGGCGACGAACCCGGTGCGCAGCACCTGCAGCAGGAAGTAGGCGACGGTGAACAGCGCCGCACCCGAGCCGAACGCCCGGGGCAGCGCGGCGGCCATCAGCAGCCCGAGCCCCATGAGCACGATCATCACCAGCGCGGTCAGCGGCTGGTCGGGATCGATCCAGTTGGTCGCCCACGCGGTGTAGTTCCACGCCCACCAGACCGCCGCGAACAGGATCAGCGCCTCCAGCGTCCCGCGCGCGGTCAGATGCCGGTAGAGGAAGTCCGACAGCTGCGTGATCGCGAACACGTAGACGAGGTCGAAGAACAGCT
>CAZZWJ010000316.1:0-3550 GCA_964657875.1 uncultured Solirubrobacteraceae bacterium | reverse complement strand
GCGATCAGCTCGTCGTCGTCGCGGATGTTGATCGCGATGATCCCGTCGGCCTTGATCGGGGTGTTGTAGGCGATGAACTCGGTCTTCTTGACGATCCCGTTGCGGGTCGCGAACACGAGGTAGCGGCCCTCGGTGAAGTCACGGGTCGACAGCACCGACTGGACGCGTTCGCCCTCGCGCAGCGGCAGCACGTTGACCAGCGCCCGGCCCTTCGCGGTCCGCGACGCCTCGGGGAGCTCGTACACCTTGGAGCGGTAGATCTTCCCGCGGTTGGTGAAGAACAGCAGGTAATCGTGGGTCGAGCATACGAACAGGTGTTCGATGTAGTCCTCGTCCTTCAGATCCATCCCGTTGATGCCGACCCCGCCGCGAAGCTGCTGGCGGTAGGTCGACAGCGGCAGCGACTTGATGTAGCCCGAATGGGTGATCGAGATCACCATCTGCTGGTCGGCGATCAGATCCTCGATGTCGATCTCACCCTCGGCGTAGGTGATCTCGGTGCGGCGCTCCTCCCCGTAGGTCTCAGAGACCTCGGTGAGCTCGTCCTTGATCACCTGCAGGACGCGGGCCTCGTCGCCGAGGATCTCCCGCAGCTCCTTGATCCGCTCCAGCAGATCGGCGTGCTCGACGCGGATCTTGTCGGACTCGAGCGCGGTCAGGCGAGACAGCGTGAGCTGGAGGATCGCCTGGGCCTGGATGATCGTCAGCTCAAAGCGCTCGATCAAACCGATGCGGGCCTGCTCGCTGTCGCGGGAACCGCGGATGAGCGCGATCACCTCGTCGAGGTTGGCCAGCGCGATCAGCAGACCCTCCAGGACGTGGGCCCGCTCCTCGGCGCGGCGCAGCTCGTACTTGGTCCGGCGCACGATGACGTTGCGCTGATGGTCGACGTAGTGGCCGATGATCTCCCGCAGCGACAGGGTCCGCGGGACCCCGTCGACGAGCGCGACCATGTTGACGCCGAACGTCGTCTGCAGCGAGGTGTGCTTGTAGAGCTTGTTGAGCACGACCTTGGGGATGACCCCACGCTTGAGCTCGATCACGAGCCGCATGCCGCGGCGGTCGGACTCGTCGCGGACGTCGGCGACCTCGGGGACCTTCTTCTCGTTGGCCAGCTCGGCGATCTTCTCGATGACGCCGCCGTCGCCGCCCTTGCGGACCGCGAACGGCATCTCGGTGACGATGATCGCCTCCTTGCCCTGACCGATCGGCTCGATGTGGGCCTTGGCCTGCACGCGCACCCGGCCCCGGCCGGTCATGTAGGCGTCGCGGATCCCCTCGCGCCCGAGCACGAGACCGGCGGTCGGGAAGTCCGGTCCCTTCACATGGGCCATCAGGCCCTCGACGTCGATCGCCGGATCCTCGATGTAGGCGATCGTGGCGGCGATCACCTCCCGCAGGTTGTGGGGCGGGATGTTGGTCGCCATGCCGACCGCGATGCCGGTGCCGCCGTTGACCAGCAGGTTGGGGAAGCGCGCCGGCAGCACCACCGGCTCCTGGCGCGTGCCGTCGTAGGTGGGGGCGTAGTCGACGGTCTCGGCGTCGATGTCGCGCAGCATCTCGGTCGCGATCTTCGACAGCCGGGCCTCGGTGTAGCGCATCGCGGCGGCCCCCCAGCCGTCGATGTTGCCGAAATTGCCGTGGCCGTCGATGAGCTCGTGGCGCATCGAGAACTCCTGGGCCATCCGGGCGAGCGCGTCGTAGATCGCGGTGTCGCCGTGCGGGTGGTACTTGCCCATCACCTCGCCGACGATCTGCGCGCACTTGACGTGCTTGCGGGTCGGATTGAGACCCATCTCGTTCATCACGTAGAGGATCCGGCGCTGCACCGGCTTCAGGCCGTCCTCGACGCGGGGCAGCGCGCGGCCGACGATGACCGACATCGCGTAGTCGAGATACGCCGAGCGCATCTCCTCCTCGAGCCCGCGGGGCTCGATGTTGCCACCACCGATGGTGTCGATCGCGGACATTCAGAGCCTCCTAGACGTCGAGATTGGTGACGAGCCGGGCGTTCTCCTCGATGAACGCGCGGCGGGGCTCGACCTGATCGCCCATCAGCATCGAGAACACGAGGTCGGCGGAGGCGGCGTCCTCCATCGTGACCTGGGCGAGCGTCCGCGTCGCCGGGTCCATCGTCGTCTCCCGCAGCTCGTCGGGGTCCATCTCGCCGAGTCCCTTGAAGCGGTAGTACTCGATGCCCTTCTGGGCGATGGCGAGGATCGAATCGTGCAGATCCTCGAACGTGTCGGCCTCGGTGGCGGTCTCGCCGAGACGGATCGAGAACGCAGGCGTACCGGTGAGCTCGACGAGGTCGCGATGGACCCCCGCCAGGCGGCGGTATTCGCCCGCCTCCAGCGCCGAGTGGCGTAGCTGGTGGGTGGTGGCCAGCCCCGTCTTGGCCTCGATCGTGCGCACCACGATCACCGTCGGGCGCTCCTCGATGAGCGACAGCTGGTAGGCGTGGCCGGCTCCGTTGCCCTCGTGGGAGGCGACGTGGCGCAGCAGCGCCGGGATATCGGTGATCTGCTCCTCGAGCATCCGCGCCTGCTGCATGAACGAGACGACTCCCGAGCCGTGGGCGGCACGCAGCGCCGAGGCCCACCCCTCGTACTGCTTCAGCAGACGGGTGAAGCGCTTCCACCGGGCCTCGGTGAGCTTGAACACCTTGCCGTCGTGGTCGTGGACCTCGAGCTTCTCGAACTTGTCCCCGAGCAGGATGTCCTCGAGCTCGGACTCACGCTCGATGTAGCGGTGCTTCTGCCCGCGGGTGAGGCGGTAGAGCGGCGGCTTGGCGATGTACACGTAGCCGGCCTCGATCAGCGGCTGCATCTCGCGGAACAGCAGGGTGAGCGCGAGCGTGCGGATATGGGCACCGTCGACGTCGGCGTCGGTGAGGAGCACGATCTTGTGATACCGGGCCCGCTCGAGGTCGAACTCGTCACGCACGCCGGTGCCGATCGCGGTGATCAGCGCCTGGATCGCCTCGTTGCCGAGCACCTTGTCGATGCGGCTCTTCTCGACGTTGAGGATCTTGCCGCGCAGGGGCAGGATCGCCTGGGTGTGGCGGTCACGGGCCGAGACGGCCGAGCCGCCGGCGGAGTCGCCCTCGACGATGAAGAGCTCGGCGAGCGCCGGGTCCTTGACCGAGCAGTCCGCGAGCTTGCCCGGCAGCGCGGAGTTCTCCAGCGCCGACTTGCGACGGGTGAGATCCCGCGCCTTGTGGGCGGCGGCGCGGGCCTGGGCGGCGGAGACCGCCTTGCGGATGATCGCCCCCGCCTCCTGGGGGTTCTCCTCGAAGAACTCGGCGAGCTTGGCGTTGACGATCGACTGCACGAAGCCGGCCATCCCGGGGTTTCCGAGCTTGGTCTTGGTCTGGCCCTCGAACTGGGGATCGGTGAGCTTGGCCGACACGACCGCGGTGAGGCCCTCACGGACATCGTCGCCCGACAGCGCGGGATCCTTCTCCTTGAGCAGCCCCTTCTCACGCGCGTAACGGTTGATCGCGCCGGTGAGCGCCGAACGGAAGCCCGACAGGTGCGAGCCGCCCTCG
>CAZZWJ010000315.1:0-3576 GCA_964657875.1 uncultured Solirubrobacteraceae bacterium | reverse complement strand
CGCCGAGGCGGACGCGGCCGGCGCGGCCGTCATCATCGCCGGCTTCTGCGGGGCGCTGCGCGATGACCTGCGACCCGGCGACGTCGTGCTCGCCTCCGAGCTGCGTGACCCATCCGGCGCGACCGTCGCGAGCATCGACCCCGCGATCCTCGCCGGTGAGCTGCGGCGCGGCGGTCTGCGCGTCCACGTCGGTCCGATCGCCTCCAGCGAGAAGCTGGTCCGCGGCGCGGCGCGAGGCGAGCTCGCCCGCGGTGGAGCGCTCGCCGTCGACATGGAGTCGGCGTGGCTGGCTCCCGGCGTCCGCGGTCGCCCATTGATCACCCTGCGCGTCGTGCTCGACACCGCCCGCCGTGAGCTGCACCACCCGCTGGCGACGATCGGCAACTTCGTCACCGCCTACCGGACCCTGCGCCGGGCGCTGTCGCTCACCGGCCCGTGGGCCCGGGCGCTCCAGGACCGCGACATCACCCTCGCGTCTCCCCGGGCGTCGTGCGCGGGGGTCGATCGGGCGGTCGAGATCGTCGAGGCGGCGCTCGCGGAACGGGGCGCGCCCGTCTACGTCCGCCGTCAGATCGTGCACAACGCCCACGTCGTGCAGGATCTGGAGGCCCGCGGCGCGGTGTTCGTGAACGAGCTCGAGGAGGTCCCGACCGCGTCGACGGTCATCTTCGCCGCCCACGGCGTCTCGCCGGAGGTACGCCGGGACGCCGCCGCTCGTTCCCTGGACGTGATCGACGCCACCTGTCCGCTCGTCGCCAAGGTCCACGCCGAGGCCCGGCGCTTCGCCGCCGGTGAGCTCGACATCGTGCTCGTGGGCCATGAGGGCCACGAGGAGATCGAGGGCACCTACGGCGAGGCGCCCGAACGCACCCAGGTGATCGACAGCGTCGAGGACGTCGCCGAGCTCACGGTCGAGGACCCACAGCGGGTCGCCTACCTCACGCAGACGACGCTCGCCGTCGACGAGACCGCCGAGGTCGTGCAGGCGTTGCGTGATCGCTTCCCCGCCGCCGTCGGTCCTCCCTCCTCCGACATCTGCTACGCGACCCAGAACCGCCAGGACGCGGTCCGCGCGGTCGCCGCCGACTGCGACCTGATGCTCGTCGTCGGCTCGGAGAACTCGTCGAACTCCCGCCGGCTGGTCGAGGTCGCCCAGCGCGCCGGCTGCGTCGCGCGGCTCGTGGGTAGCGCTCTCGAGATCCCGCCCGCAGTCCTCACCGGCCGCCGTCGGATCGGCCTCAGCGCGGGCGCTTCGGCACCTGAGACGCTCGTCGCCGAGGTGGTCGCCGCGATCCGCGGCCTGGGCGCTGTTAACGTGACCGAGCACACGGTCGCCACCGAGAAGATGCACTTCAAGCTGCCGCCTGAGGTCAGGCCACAAAGGAGTCAGTGAAATGCCCGTCCCGATGAGGCAGGCCGCCCGCATGGGTGCGTATCTGCTGGAACAGAAGCTCAAGGGGAACGACAAGTTCCCGCTGATCGTCGAGCTCGAGCCGCTGTTTCAGTGCAACCTCGCCTGCGAGGGCTGCGGCAAGATCCAGCACCCCGAGCTCGAGCTGCGCCGGAGGATGCCCGTCGACCAGGCGATCGGCGCAATCGACGAATGTGGAGCCCCGATGGTCTCGATCGCGGGTGGCGAGCCGCTCATCCACCCCGAGATCGACGAGATCGTGCGCCAGTTGATCGCGCGCAAGAAGTTCATCTACCTGTGCACCAACGCGCTGCTGCTGGAGAAGAAGCTCGACCTGTTCAAGCCCTCGCCCTACTTCTCCTGGGCGATCCACATGGACGGCCTGCGTGAGCGCCACGACGAGTCCGTATCCCGCGACGGCGTCTTCGACAAGGCCGTGTCGGCGATCCGCGCCGCCAAGAAGGCCGGCTTCCGGGTGACGACGAACACGACGTTCTTCACCCACGACACGCCCGACACCGTCCGCTCGGTCCTGGACTTCCTCAACGATGACCTCGAGGTCGATCAGATGATGATCTCCCCCGCCTACGCGTATGAGAAGGCCCCGGACCAGGAGCATTTCCTCGGTGTCCGCCAGACGCGCGAGCTGTTCTCCGCCGCCTTCAGCGACGGCCGGCGCAAGCGCTGGCGGCTCAATCACTCGCCGATCTTCCTCGACTTCCTCGAGGGCAAGGT
Source organism: uncultured Solirubrobacteraceae bacterium (assembly GCA_964657875.1). Taxonomy (GTDB): domain Bacteria; phylum Actinomycetota; class Thermoleophilia; order Solirubrobacterales; family Solirubrobacteraceae; genus Palsa-465. Next base: position 1,430 of record CAZZWJ010000315.1, on the reverse strand, counting down.
CGATCTGCAGTGCACCGCGTGGGGGATCCCCAGCTACTCCCTGTTCGGCTGGCAGAAGCCCTGCTACCTGATGGCCGACGGCTACGTCTCCACCTATCGCGAGCTGCTGGAGAGCACCGACTGGGACGCCTACGGCCGCGGCAAGGATCCGCGCTGTGACAACTGCATGGCCCACTGCGGCTATGAGCCGACCGCCGTGACGCGGTCGACCGGCTCGATCAAGGAATCGCTGCGGGCCGCGTTCAGCTGACCCGGGGGGATCGGCCGGGGCCTGGCGGCATGACGGCCGCGTCGGTCCGGTAACTCTTCGGAAGAATTCAACATTGACCCAACGGGGGGCCAGTACGGTGCGCCAGATGGCGACTCTGCGTCAGCGACCGATCGTCACCTCCGCCCTGGCCACGGCCATCGCGGCGTTCGCCGTGCTGCTGATCGCCCGGATCACCGGCGCCGACGCCGTCGGGCGAGCGTTCGAGCACATCCAGCCGCAGTGGATCGGCCTGGTCGCCGGCGCTGAGCTCATCACCTATCCGGCGTACGTGCTCGCCTACCGCTCGATCGCCCGGCTGGAAGGCCACGCGCGACTGGAGCTGCCGCTCGTCACCCGGATCGTCGTCGCCGGCTTCGGCCCGTTCGCGCTGGCCGGGGGCTTCGGCGTCGACAAGCAGGCGCTGCAGGCCCTCGACGAGGACGCCGACGAGGACTCCGCCCGGCGGCGGGCCGCCGCGCTGGGCACGATCGAGTGGGTGATGCTCGCCCCGCTGGCCTGCATCGTCTCGATCATCCTGCTCGTGGAGGGCGCCAACGTGATGGGCTCGCTGCTGTGGCCGTGGGCGCTGTGTGTCCCGGCGGGCTTCGCCGCCGCGCTGTGGATCACCGTCGACCATCGGCTGGAGTGGCTGTCCCGGGTGGGGGGCGGACGACTGCGAACCGTCGCCTGCTCGCTGGAGGGGGTCGGCATGATGCGCGTCCTCGTCCTCCGCGCCCGGGAGTTCCGGGGCGCTTGGCTGGGAATCAGCCTCTACTGGGCGGCGGACATCTTCGCGTTCTGGGGCGCGCTGCGGATGTTCGGCCTGGATCCAGGCGCGCTGGAGGTCGTGATCGCCTACGCGACCGGCTACGCGGCAACCCGGCGCTCCCTCCCGCTCGGCGGCGCCGGGATCACCGAGTTCCTGATGACCTACGCGCTGTACTGGCTGCGGATGCCACTCGCCCCCGCCCTCGCCGCGGTGCTCGCCTACCGGGTGTTCAACTTCCTGCTGGTCGCCGTCCCCGCGCTGCTCGCCCACCACCAGCTGGAACCGCTGTTCCGGGGCTCGGTGACCGGACGGTCACGCGCGGACGCCCTGCGCGCCCCCCCGCAGCGTCACTGACGCCGCCGCCGCTGCGCTCCACGTCGCCGCCTCCCCCGGTCGCCCGGTCCCCCCGGT
>CAZZWJ010000314.1:0-3610 GCA_964657875.1 uncultured Solirubrobacteraceae bacterium | reverse complement strand
CGACATCACCTTCACCGACAACCTGATCGACTCGACCGACTTCACCGGACAGTCCAGCGACCCGCTGCTGCAGGGTGGCAGCGGCCGTCTGTGGATCGGACCCGGCGAGCTGCGCATCGAGCTGCAGTCCGGGGACGGCGACGCCCAGATCGTCGTCGACCACCGGTCCTGGTTCGTCTCCGACCCGGCCCAGAACGTCGTCTACGAGGGGACGCTGCCCGCCGGCACGATGCCGACGACGAAGTCGCACACGATCCCGACCGTCGCCCAGATCAGCCGGGCGATCACCCACCTGATGGGCAGCGCCAACCTCTCCGGCGCTCAGCCCACCGACGTCGCCGGCCAGGCCGCCTACCGGGTGGCGATCTCACCCCAGGGCAGCGGCGGGCTCGTCGGCTCCGTGGGGCTCGCCTTCGACGCGGTCCACGGGGTGCCGCTCAGCTTCGACGTCTACGCCCGGGGTGACGCGACCCCGGTGCTCGGTCTCAGCGCGACGAACATCTCCTACGGCACGGTTGCGGCATCGGTCTTCGCGATCTCCCCGCCGGCGGGGTCGAAGGTCGTCAACGTCGCCACGCCGGACCGCAGCAGCGCGCCGCACGCCGCCACCACCCATCAGACGCCGGTCACCGGGGTCGCCGCGGTCTCCGCCCGCCTGCCGTTCACGCTGAGCGCGCCCGCCACGCTGGTCGGCCGTTCGCGCCACGAGGTCCGGCTGCTCGGCTCCGACAAGGCGCTCGTCAGCTACGGAACCGGCCTGGGGTCGATCACGGTGATCGAGTCCGCCGCCGGGTCCCACCGGTCCTCCACGTCATCGGCATCGGCGTCCGCCGGTGGACTGTCACTGCCGACCCGGTCGGTCGACGGGGCGAGCGCGACGGTTCTGGCGACCCCGCTGGGGACGATCCTGCACGTGACCCGCGGTCGGGTGTCGGACACGGTGATCGGGTCGGTGACCGGCCCGGAGGCGCTGGCGGCGGCCCGCGGACTGTGAGCGGGTCCGCGCCGCCGATCGAGGTACGCGGACTGGTCAAGCGCTACGGCGACATCACCGCGGTCGCCGGCGTCGACATCACGGTCAACGCCGGGGACGTCTACGGATACCTCGGCCCCAACGGCGCGGGCAAGACGACGTCGCTGCGGATGATGCTCGGGCTGATCCGCCCCAGCGAGGGGACGGTGCGGCTGTTCGGCCATGACCCGACCGTCTCCACGAAGGCCCTGGACGGGGTCGCGGGGTTCGTCGAGGCGCCGACGTTCTATCCCTACCTCACCGCGCGGCGCAACCTCGATCTGCTCGCCGCCTACGACGGCGACCACGCCTCCGATCGGGTGCAGGCGTCGCTGGAGACCGTCGAGCTCACCCACCGCGCGGGCGACAAGGTCGGCGGGTTCTCCCACGGGATGCGCCAGCGGATGGGGATCGCGGCCGCCCTGCTGCGCGACCCCAAGCTGCTGCTGCTCGACGAGCCGGCCACCGGTCTCGATCCGGGAGGCATGCGCGACATGCGCCGGCTCGTGCGCCGGCTCGCCGACGCGGGGATGACGGTGCTGCTGTCCAGCCATCTGCTCGGCGAGGTGGAGGAGCTCTGCAACCGGGTCGCGATCGTTCGCGCCGGGAGGATCGTCTATGAGGGGGAGATCGCCGAGCTCAAGCGCGGGGCCTCGGGCACCGTTCACCGGCTGCGCACGAGCGACGACGATCGCGCCCGCGCGGTCTGCGAGGCCCAGCCGGGGGTGAGCGCCGTGCGCGCCGTCCGGGGCGGGATCGAGTTCTCCGCCGACGAGGGCGCGGTCGGCCCGTTGTCGGCGGCGCTGATCGGCGCCGGGACGCTCATCGATGAGCTCGCACCCCAGACGGTGACCCTGGAGGACCTGTTCTTCTCCCTTACCGAGCCGGGGGACCCCGACGATCCGTCACGCCCCACGGCCGCCGTGCCCGGCGAGGATCCCGCGCGTCCCACGCTGTCGCGCACCCGCTGATGCGCGGCGTGGTGACCGTCTATCGCTGGGAGTTCGTCAAGCTGCGCTTCCTCAAGCGGACCTACCTCGGTCTCGGCGCGGCGGTGCTCGTGCCCGTCCTGTTCGTGCTCGCCGTGCACCTGCGACGTCACGCCCAGCACGGTGGCGGCGGGTTTGCGTTCTCCGACTACGTCGACAAGAGCGGTCTGGCGATCCCGCTCGTCGTCCTGCTGTTCGGCGCGATCTGGCTGTTCCCGCTCATCGCCGCGCTCGTCGCCGGGGACATCGTCGCCGCCGAGGATCACAACGGCACCCTGAAGACGGTGCTCACCCGCTCCCTGGAACGCTGGCAGCTGTTCCTCGGCAAGGCGCTCGTGGCGCTCACCTACGCGGTGATCGCGACGCTCCTGTGCGGGACCGTCGGCGTGCTCGCCGGATCGCTGCAGTCGGGCTTTCATCCCCTGCAGAGCCTGTCGGGGACGATCGTCTCCGCCCCGCGCGCGCTCCTGCTCGTCTACCTGAGCCTCGTCGTCTACCTGATCCCGGTCGCCGCCATCGTGTGCCTGGGTCTGCTGCTGTCGACGATCACCCGCAACAGTGCCGCCGCCGTGGTCGGAACGCTCATGCTGTCGCTCGTCTTTCAGCTCATCGGGATCCTGCCGGGCCTCGGGTCAGTGCAGCCCTACCTGCTCTCGACCCAGTTCAACGCCTGGCAGGGGCTGCTGCGCACGCCGGTGGACTGGGCGCCGATCGTGCGCTCCGTGTGGACATGCGCGGTCTACGGCGGGCTCGCGCTCGGCGCCGCGCTCATCGTCTTCATCCGGCGCGACGTCGCCGGCTGAAGGCGGCCGGTCAGCCCGCGCCGAGCATCTCGGCGACCGACTCCTCGGGGACCGGGCGGCTGAACAGGAACCCCTGGGCGCCGTCGCAGCCGAGGTCACGGACGGAAGCGAGCTGCTGGTCGGTCTCCACGCCGCCGGCGACGACGTGCATCCCGAGCTCGCGGCCGAGCGCCACGACCGTCTCCACGAGCGCCGTGTCGGGGTCGGAGCCATGCAGGCCGGAGATGACGCTGCGGTCGATCTTCAGCATGTCGAAGGGGAGATCTCGCACCGTCTGCGTCGACGCCGGATCGCGTCCGAAGTCGTCGATGGCCAACCGGATCCCCACCCCGTGCAGGTCGGCGAGCGCCGTCGCCGCGGCGGCGGGATGATCGAGGATCGTCGACTCGGTGACCTCGAGACAGAGCACGCTGGGATCGGTGAGCCCGTCGCGCAGTCGCCCACGCAGCCGGCGCCCGAGGTCGGGGTCGACGAGCTGGCGCGGTGACAGGTTGACCGACATCGTCATCCCGGGGCGTGACTGGCGCCAGCGGCGGATCTGGGCGAGCGCCTCGGCGATCACCCAGTCGCCGATCTCGACCGCGAGGCCGCTGTCCTCGGCGAGTCCGATGAACTCGGCGGGGCCGATCAGCCCCAGCTCCGGATGGTCCCAGCGCACGAGCGCCTCGAAGCCCACCAGATCGGTTCGCCCGTCGATCGAGACCCGCGGCTGGTAGTGGACGCGCAGCTCACCGTCGTCGAGCGCGCGGCGCAACGCGGCGGCGTCGAGAGACGCGGCGGCGGTCTGGGAGGACGGCGGCGCGGCC
>CAZZWJ010000313.1:0-3670 GCA_964657875.1 uncultured Solirubrobacteraceae bacterium | reverse complement strand
CCTCCTGCACGGTGAGCTCGCCGCGGGCGTAGGGGTCATACGCGGTGCGCAGCGCCCGGGCGAGCTGCCCCGGCCCGAGCGCGCCGAGGACGGTCACCTCCGCCGCCTCCAGCCCCCGCGCGACCGCCTCGGTGCTGTCCACGAGCGCTCGCATCACCGAGTCCCGGCCCCGCTCGCGGACCCGTCGGGAGTCGACCTGGACGCACAGCAGCACCTCGTGCTCCTGGGTGATCTGCGAGCTGGCCGAGATCAGCTCCAGGTAGGACTCGACCATCGCGGTGCCCCGCGGCGGCAGCGCCGGGTCGCGCTCCTCTGCAAGCCAGCGGGCGAGCTCGTCGCCCTGTGCGGGTGCGGTCCGCTCGATCCACTGCAGCCGGTGCACGGCGCCGGAGCCCGCCCCGGCCAGGACGAGACCCCAGCGGGCCAGACGGCGTTCCTGGGCCTCCGGATCCAGCAGAGCGAACGCGGCGACGCGGCAGGCGATCACCGCCGTGAGTCGCCGGCCTGACCGCTCCGAGACCACGCCGATCGGTCGCTCGTGCGCGGCCGCGGTGAGGATCTCGATGTCGTCGAGCTCCGGGGGCAGGCTCGGGGGCGGCGCCTGCACGGATGCCTCCGGCGTTCCGATTCCGACGGCCCGGTGTCCGGCGTTCGGTGCGTGTGAGCGAAACCCCCGCCGGCTGGACAGCCGCCGGCGCGTGAACGCGGTGAGGACCGGCAGCCATTCCTGGCCAGTTCGTCCGCCGACCGGCCCGAACGCGACGGCGACCGCGACGATCACGGCGGCCATCGCCCCGATCACCCCGGCCGCCGACGGCGCCTGGTCGATGACCACGATCGCCCCGAGCGCGCCGAGCCCGAGCGCGGCGACCTGACCGACGGCGATCGCGCCGAAGAGGCCGCGGCGCTCCAGGGGACCGAACGTGTAGCCGAGCCGCTGATCACTCATCGGGCTGCCCGCCCGCCGGTCCCCAGGGGTCCTGGACCTCCGCCGCCGGTGGCGGGGACGGGACGTCGGGGGGAGGGGGCGTGACCGCCGCTGCCGCGATGCCGCCGGGGACCGCCGATGCGTCACGGGCGTCAGGGTCCGGCGACAGCGGGGTGTCGACGTCGAAGCGGGGTGCCATCCGGTCCCCGATCGTCAACACGTCTGACCGCCACCCGGGCGCGAACACCGACGGCAGCGGCGGTCGGCCGTCGCCGCCGCCCGACGGCCCGGAGGTGAATGCGCCGGGAGCGTCAGGGCTCATCGCGGACTCACCCGGTGACCCCGCCGAGCCCGCGCGCGTGCCCTGATCGTTGATCGCGACCAGGCCCGCCTCGGTCTCGGCGTCGAAGCCCGGCTCGGCGCCATCGTTGCCACGGGCGTCGACCTCCGGCGCGGGGGCGTCGCTCCCATCGCTGCGGACGTATGCGGCCGCCTCGGCGCCGACGCGCCCGCCGCTGCGGGGGAGCTTGTCGGCGGCGGCGGTGAGGCGGGCGACGACCGCCTCGGGTCCGCCCCCGTCGCTCGGGTCGGGGTCACCCAGGTCCTCGGCGCCCCCACCACCGCCTCCGTCACCCGTGCGCGGGGCCCCGGTGGCAAGCCGCTTGACCTCGCGCAGCGCCTCGCGGGGCGGGGCGCTCAGACCGCCGGCGGCGGCCGCGGCGACCTCGTGAAGCGGGAGCACCCGCAGCAGCGCCCACGGGGAGAACACGGCGAGCAGCACGAGCGTGGCGCCCGTGAGCAGCGCGGTGGGTCCGGTGCTCGGCTGGGTGATGGCGGCGGCGCCGAGCGTGAGCACGGCGATGATCGCGAACTTGGAAAGGATCAGCGCGATCAACGTCTCGATCGCCCTGATCGCCCAGATCCGGCGGGCCGGCCACACCATGGCGGCGAAGAACAGCGGCAACATGAGCACGATCACCTCCACGGCGGCGGCGCGGATGATCAGCTCGATCCACAGCGAGACTGTCGCCGCGACCGTGAGCAGGCCCGCGAAGAAGGCGAGAAACGCGTCGCCGCCGGCCACGGAGATCCCGGCGATCGCGGTGGCGGCGTGACCGAGGAACGTCGTGTCGGCGGAGCCCGAGGCGTCGGATACGAATCCGCACATCTGATCGGTGGCCGCGAGCACGAGCGCGGTGAGCGGAGCGGCGATGGTGATCGCGACCATCGCCAGCGGCAGGTAGGCGAACGCCGCCCGGGCGGCCATCGCGAGATCCGCCCGCACGAGTGCGTGGATGCAGGCGGCGAACAGGAACGGGAGGGTGAGCAGCGCCGACAGGGCGGCCACCCGCCAGTACGTCGCCGAGAACCACGTGCTCGTGACCGCCGGTCGCGTCGTGGCGGCGATCAGCGACTCGGTGTAGCGCAGCGCGTCCGCGGCGCTGGTGTCGACCCAGCCGACGACCTTGCCGAGCACGTCCTTGGCCAGGCTGGAGATCGGGTGAAAGAGGAAGCCGAGGATCTGCGGTCTCTCGGCGGGCTGTCCAGCTGTCGTCGACGGGCACGGCTGAGCGCCCGCGCCGGACACGTAGCCGGGCAGTGGGCACCGGGCGGAGGCGCCCGCGGCGAGCGCGGGGGAGGCGGTGATGCCCCCACCCGCGGTCGCGATCAGGGTGGCGAGGAGCGCCCGGTTCATCGCGCCGTCGTCCCGAGGTGCTGGAAGAAGTTGACGAGCCCCGGTGCGGCGCCGATCACGAGGGCGGCCGCCCCGGAGGTGAGCGCCGCCATCCGGCCCTTGGCCGCGTACTGGTGGTTGTGGCCGTGGGAGGCGATCGCCCACATCCCGGCGCCGACGAACGCTCCGAGCAGCGCGATCGCCAGCGCCCACGCCTCGGCCCCGTTGACGATCTGTTGCAGGACGTTGCTGCCCGGCAGACCGGTCAGGTCCGGGTGGGCGCTCACGGCGGCTTGAAATACGATGCGCATCCGACCTCCTTTGCTAATTGAGCCAATTCAGTACTGTTGCTGCGATTTGATATAACCAGATTCTGTTGAACTTGATTGTCAATACTTCGACTCAATTGGAGAAGGTCGAGATGAGCCTCATCGCCGCGTCGTCCGAAGCTGAGTCCATCGCCGGGATCGACGAGATCGCGCAGCTGTACGCGGACCACGCGGTGCGGGTGCGGCGTCTGGTCCATCTCGACGTGCAGGCGCCGGATCACGTCGTCGAGGAGGCCTGTCAGGTGGCGTGGTTGCGGCTCATCGGCCACCGCGCCCGGGTCCAGCGAGAGTGCGCGGTCCGCTGGCTCGTGCGGGTGGCCCGCCACGAGGCATGGCACCAGCTGGAACGCGGGCGGCGTGAGCAGTCACTCGAGGCGCTGCACGAGCAGACGGTGGCACCGCTCGACCCGGACGCCCGCGTCGCTCCCCCGCCGGCCACTCCCGACCTCATGGCCGAGCTCGTGGCCCACCGGGCGCGCCTGGACGCGATCGACGATCTTCCCGACCGTCAACGGCGCCTGCTGTGGCTGCAGGGATTGGGGTTCAGCTATGCCGAGATGGCGGGTGAGACCGGGGACAGCCGCCGGACCGTCGAGCGCCAGCTCGAGCGGGCCCACCGATCCCTGGACCGCCTCCCGGATGCCGCGTGAGGGATCCGGGACGTCGCCTGAGGAGCCCCGGACCCCGCGTGAGGAGCCGTGCGGCGCTTGTCTTCAGAAGACGGCGACGAGCTGGCGC
>CAZZWJ010000312.1:0-3674 GCA_964657875.1 uncultured Solirubrobacteraceae bacterium | reverse complement strand
CGTCCTGCGCGGCCCAGGCGCGCAGCGCCGCGGTGAAGCGCTGGGGGGTGATGAGCGAGCGCTCGAGCTCCGCGATCAGCTCCCCGGCGGCCTGCGCGAAGCCGCCGCCCTGCGCGGAGGCGGCGAGCGCGTCGAGCCCGTCGTGGCGCAGCCGCGCCAGGACGGTCGCGAGCACCCGGCCGCGCTGCAGCATGGTCAGCCGGGAGGCGGCCACGCCGACGCGCTCGGCGATCACGGCCACGAGACCGTCGAAGGTGCGCACCTCCCCGAGCCCGGCGCCGTCCCCGTCGCCCCGGGTCGCCAGCTCCCGCTGGTAGTTGCGAACGTCCTGCGACGTGGGGACGACGAGCAGCGCGCCGTGGCGCGCCTGCGCCGCGTAGGCGCCGAGCACCTCACCCGCCTTGGCGGCGTTCGCGGGTCCGATGACGAGGGTGAGCGGCACTCAACCCATGGTGACGGGCGGCTCCGACGGCTAGGCGGCAGCGGCCGACGATGCGTCGGCGGCGGTCTCGGCGGGCTGGCCGGCGCTCGCCTCGGCGGCGTCCGGCGGCTTGGCGCCGTCCCGCGCCCACGGCTCGTCGAACTCGACGCGCCAGCGGCCCTCTTCGGTCTGCGCGAGCGCGAGACGCGCCCGGAAGGACTTGCCCGAGCGGCCCTTGAAACCGGTCACCGGCTTGGCGGTGCGGCCGGTCTTGATCAACTCCTTGGCGATCGCCAGCGGCAGCGTCTTGCCCGCCTTGGCCTTCCAGATCACGAAGCCGCAGCCCGGATCTGCCCGGGACCAGCACGAGTAGCCCTTGCGGTTCTCGTTGATGTCGTTGGCGCACACCGGGCAGGGACCGAGGTTGGCCCGCGGGATGCGGACGTCCTTGAGCTTGGCGTCGAGCTCGCCGACGGTCGACTCGGCGAACTTCACGATGTCGCCCATGAACGCCTTGCGCGAGTCCGCACCGGTCTCGATCTTGGCCAGGCGGCTCTCCCAATCCCCGGTCAGCGAGGGCGAGGTGAGCGGGTGCTCGCCGAGCAGGCGGATCACGTTGAGCCCCTTCTCGGTGACCACCAGGGCGCGGCCGTCACGCTCGATGTAGCCCACCGTCAGCAGGCGCTCGATGATCGCGGCACGGGTGGCCGGGGTGCCGATCCCCGACTCCTTCATCGCCTCGCGCATCTCGTCGTCGTCGACGAGCTGCCCGGCGGTCTCCATCGCCTCCAGCAGGCGGCCGTCGTTGTAGCGCGTCGGTGGCTTGGTCTCCTTGCGGTCCAGCGCGATCTCCGTGACCTTGGCCGGCTCGCCCTCGACGAGCTTGGGCAGTCGCTGGTTGGTGTTCTCCTCGTCGTCGTCGGCCTCCGGCGGGGAGTCGACGTCGGCCGACTCGCCGTAGGCGGCGCGCCAGCCGGGGACGAGCAGCACCCGGCCGCTGGTCCGGAACACGTGCTCGGCGACGGTCGTCTCGATCCGCGTGTTCTCCCACTCGGCCTCGGGGTGAAAGACGGCCAGGAAGCGGCGCACGACCATGTCGTAGATGCGCCAGTCGTCACCGTTGTCGCGCATCTTGTCGATCGGATGGCGCTCGGCGTTGGTGGGGATGATCGCGTGGTGGTCGGTGACCTTGGCGTCGTTGACGACCCGGCCGAGCGGCAGCACGTCGAGCCCGGTCACGTAGGCGGCGGCCTCCCGGAACTCCGGCTGGCCCCCGACGAGCGTGGCGATCGGCTTGATCTCGGCGACCATGTCGCCGGTGAGGTAGCGCGAGCTGGTCCGCGGGTAGGTGAGCGCCTTGTGCTCCTCATACAGCCGCTGGGCGGCGCCGAGCGTGCGCCGGGCGGTGAACCCGAGCCGCGACGAGGCGTCGCGCTGCAGTGACGTGAGGTCGTAGAGGAGCGGAATCCGCTCCTTGCGCCGGGACTTGGTGAGCTTGGTGATCGCGCCCGCACCGCCGTCACAGGCGGCGACGACGTCGGCCGCCTCCTGCGCGGAGGCGAGGCGGGACTTGGTGCCGGCGTGGTAACGGCCGCGGTAGTGGCGCCCGGATGGGGCTTCGACGGTGTCGAAGGCGGCGTCGACGATCCAGTACGGCTCGGGTACGAAGGCCCGGATCTCCTCCTCGCGGCGGGCGAGGATGGCGAGCGTCGGAGTCTGCACGCGGCCCAGCGAGACCGCGCCGTCGAACGAGGAGCGCAGCCGGATCGTCGCCGCCCGGGTCGCGTTCATGCCGACGATCCAGTCGGCCTCCGAGCGCGAGCGCGCGGCCTCCTCCAGCGGCGCGTACTCGGTGCCGGGCCGCAGGTCGCCGAACGCGGACTTGATCGCCGCCTTGGTCATCGAGTTCAGCCACAACCGCTGGACGGTCTTCTTGGACCCCGCCTTCTCATACAGGTAGGCGAAGATGAGCTCGCCCTCGCGACCGGCGTCGCAGGCGTTGACGATCAGCTCGACGTCGTCGCGGCCGAGCAGCCGCTTGAGCACCGTCATCCGCTTCTTGGAGCGTTCGTCGCGCACGACGAGCTTGAAGCGCTCCGGGACGATCGGGAGGTCGGCGACCCGCCACTTCTTGAACTTCTCGTCGTATTCGTCGGGATCGGCGAGCTGGACGAGGTGTCCGACCGCCCAGGCGATCACGTACTCGTCGCTCTCCAGATACTGGTCTTCGCGGCTGCCGTGCTTGGTGAACGCGCCGGGCAGCACCCGCGCGAGGTCCTGTCCGACGGACGGTTTCTCGGCGATGACGAGGGTCTTGCTCATAGGCCGCGGAGGGTAGCGGCGACGCGTGTGGGGGAAGCTACTCGGCGCAGTGGCCGGTGGCGACCGGGCCGTTTTCGGCCTGGGCCTCGGCGAGGACCCGTCGCACGACGGTGTCGGGGATCGCGAACCCGCCGGGCCGGGCGGTGCCGGTGACCGCCGCGAACACGGTCGCCAGGACCTCACCGTGGGCGTCGAGCACCGGCCCGCCGGAGTTCCCGGGCCGCACGACCCCGCGCAGGGCCGCGATCGAGCGCGTCACGTGGCCGACGCCATAGGCGTTCTGGGTGACGACCTCCTCGGTCTGGCCCAGACGGGCCGCCCGGACCCGGAAGCCCCCGTCCAACGGGTAGCCGAGGATCGCCGCGTCCTCGCCGACGCGCGGCGCCGGCGCCATCGTGAGCGGCGTCAGCCCCAGCCCGGGCACGCGCAGCACCGCGAGATCATCATGGACGTCGAAGGCGACCACCGACACCGGGATGCTCGGGCCGTCACCGCCCGGCTGCACCTCGGTGTCCCGCTCGCCCGACACGACATGGGCGTTGGTGACCACGAGACCCGGCGCGGCGACCCAGCCGCTGCCCTCGACGCCGAGTCCACAGGCCATGCCGTAGATCTTCACCACGCTCGCCGCCGCACCGCCCACCGGCGCGGCGGCGAGGATCCTCGCACTGGGCGCCGCGACATCGGCCCGGGGTCCGCTCACGGTCGGCAGCGGATCGAAGTGGGAGATGTCGCCGAGGACCGACCCGGTGGGCGGCAGCACCGCGTCGAGCGCCCGCAGGATCCGCGAGCCGCGCAGCTCGGCGCGCAGCGGCACCGAACCCGTGGTGCTCACCGCCAGCGCGCCGACGATCCAGACGATGCCCAGCGCGACACACGCGGTGAGCCCGGCCCCGAGCACGCCGTCGAGGGCCCGGAACCCGGGGAGTCG
>CAZZWJ010000311.1:0-3691 GCA_964657875.1 uncultured Solirubrobacteraceae bacterium | reverse complement strand
CGGGACTCGATCCGGGTCAGGTTGACCCCCCGCCGGGCGAACTCGCCGAGCACGTCGACCAGCCACCCCGGGTGATCGGACTCCCGCGACCAGAAGGCGATCGCGGTCTTGCGCGGCCGTGACCCCGATCCGGACTCCAACTCCGCCCCGTCTGACCGCGCCAGCCAGGCAAACCGTGTCTCATTGCCGGCGGCGTCCTCCACCGCGGCCGCGAGCACGTGCCCGCCGTAGCGATCGGCGGCACTGCGCGGACCCAGGGCCGCCCATGGCTCGTCACCGTCGACGACGATCCGGATCGCCTCGGCGGTTGACGCCGCCGCGCGCAGCTGCGCGCCGGGCAGCCGCGTGCGCAGGAACCCCGCACACTGTCCCAGCGCCTGCGGGTGGGAGATGACGACCGTGACGTCCTCGGGGGAGACGCCGGCGCGCGCGATCAGACAGTGATGCACGGCGAGCACGCTCTCACCGACGATCCGCACGTCCTCGGCCTCGAACGCCAGCGCGTCGAGCGTCGCGTTCACCGAGCCCTCCAGCGAGTTCTCGATCGGCACCACCCCGCGCTGCGCGTCACCGCTCTGCACCGATCCGACGACGGCGTGGATCGTCGGCAGCGGCAGCTCCTGCACCGCGTCGGCGCCGACGTCGCCGGCCCCGCCACCTCCAGCCCTGCCACCGTCGTCGACGCCGTCGGCCAGCCCCGTGCGCAGCGCGGCGAGGGTCGCCTCGTGGGTATAGGTCCCCGCGGGTCCGAGGTAGGCGACGCGCATCGGCGACCGCCGCGTCACTCAGCGGGCGGCGGGTTGACCGCCCGCGCGGCCCCCGTCGCGCAGCGCCACCTGCACGGCCTCGATCTCCTCGGGGGAGAGCTCGAGCTCCCCTTCGCCGTCCCGGACCTGCTTGGCGTACAGCCGCGCCTGGTCGCGATGGTGGATGGAGGAGAGCACGATTCCGGTCCGCGTCGCGTCGAGCAGCGCGATCGACACCGACTGGCGCCCCGACATCTCGCCATAGGCGTCGTAGCGGATCAGCGAGCTGTAGGCGACCGCGCCGTCCAGGCGGGCCTCGGCGGTGGTCATCCGGGCGTCGAGTCGGCCCGCGACGTCCTCGACGTACGCCTGGAGCGCGACGAAGCCGTCCTGCAGGGTGACCGCGTGGCTGACCAGGTCCTGACGGCGGTCGCCGAGGACCACCCGCTGCTCGGCGCGGATCCGCCGCAGGCTCAGCGCCAGGCCGAGCGCGCACAGCAGGGCGAGGACCGCGACCGCCCCCGCGGCGAGCGCGACGATGCCGGTGGTGCCGGTGAGGTTGTGCACCGGCGGGAGCATACGTGTCGCCCCCGTCGGCCAGCGCCGGAGTGGGTCCCTCGCCGCCCGCGGGCGCCCGCAGCCCGGCGTGACGGGTCGGTCGATGCCGAGTCAGTCGATGCGCAGCAGGGCGTCTCGATCGAGGTGCGCGAGCGTCGGGTACCCGTCGACCGCCATCAGCAGATCCGCCTCGGCGAGCAGGCAGCGCAGCACGTGCTCGATCCCCGCGGTGCCGTCGAGCGCCAGTCCCCAGGCGTAGGGGCGCCCGATGCCGACCGCACGCGCTCCGAGGGCGAGCGCCTTGACGATGTGATCGCCCGAGCGCACGCCCGAATCGAAGATCACCGGGATCTCCCCGGCGGCGTCGACCACGCCGGCGAGCATGTCGAGCGCGCCGATGCCGCCGTTGGCCTGGCGCCCGCCGTGCGTCGAGCAGTAGATGCCGTCCACGCCACCGTCGATCGCCCGGCGCACGTCCTCGGGATGGCAGATCCCCTTGAGGATGAGCGGCAGTGACGTGAGCGAGCGCAGCCACGGGAGATCGTCCCAGGTGAGCGTCGGGTTGCCGAAGATCATCGCCCAGTAGAGCGCGGCGGCCCGCAGGTCGTCCTCCGGCGGCTGGGCGAGCTTTGAGCGGAACACGGGATCGGAGGTGTAGTTGGCCAGGCAGTGCCCGGCGAGCTGCGGGAAGCTCGCGAGGCTCAGATCCCGCGGGCGCCAGCCGAGCGTCCACGTGTCGAGCGTGACGACCAGGCCGGCGTACCCCGCCGCCTCGGCGCGGGCGACGAAGCTCTCGGCGAGCTCCCGGTCATTCGGGGTGTAGAGCTGAAAGAAGCCGGGGGTGTCGCCGAAGCCGGCGGCGACGTCCTCGAGCGGGTCGACCATCAGCGTCGAGGCAACCATCGGGACGCCGGTCGCCGCGGCCGCCCGTGCGGTGGCGAGATCGCCGTGGCCGTCCTGGGCGCACATGCCGATGACCCCGATCGGTGCCATCAGCAGCGGCGTGGGCAGGCTCAGACCGCACAGCTCGATCGACAGGTCGCGCTCGGCGGCCCCGACGAGCATCTTCGGGATCAGTCCCCAGCGGTCGAACGCGGTGACGTTCGCATCCTGCGTGCGGCCGTCGCCCGCGCCGCCGGCCACGTAGGAGATGAGCTCGTGGTCGAGCGCCGCGTGCGCCCGCCGCTCGAGCTCGGCGTAGGTCACGGGCAGCTTGGGGCGGACGCCGGACAGGCCCTGCAGGTAGATCTGCAGCTGGAAGTCGGAGAAGTTGCTAACGGAAGGTCACCGGGAACGTGAGCGTGTTGTTGGTGAGGTTCTTCTCGCCCGGCACCTTCTCGATCGTGGCCACGACGTTGTAGGTCGCCCCCTGCGGCGGCAGACTGGAGAGCGTCACGTTGCAGGAGCTCGTCTTGCCGGGCATCGTCTCGGAGACCATGCTGGTGCCCGAGTCGCTCGTCCCGGTCACCTTCACCTGGCAGATGACGCCGAACTCGTTGAAGTTGCCGGCGTTGGTGAAGTCGAGCGTGAAGGTCGGCGCCGAGGTGCTCGTGACCGTGTTGGTCGCTGCGCTCGACAGTGTCGTGCCGTTCTCGCTGACCGAGTTGATCTGGTGGCCGTGCAGCCCCTTGGTGGTGTTGCGCCCGGCGCTCGACGTGCTCCCACCGGACCCGCCGGCGGAGATGGCGACGCCGAGCTGGGAGGCGACGTAGCTGGGGGTCAGCCACTGCAGGCTGGGCAGGAACTGCCCCGAGCTCACCGGCGCCCCGTCGGCACCGCCGACGGCGATCGAGTTGGCGTGCAGCGCGGAGACGATCGGCGGAGCCGTGTAGCTCTTGTAGAGCACGTCGGAGGCGTAGAAGCGGGCCATGTCACCGGCGATGTTCGTCACCGCGGCGGTGCGCACCGAATTGCCGAGCGCCGCCTGGATCTGTCCGGCGATGGCGGTCACGCCGTCCAGGCGCATCTGCAGCGCGAGCAGGAGGTGGGACTGGGCGGTCTTGGCGGCGCTCGGGACGCTGAGGCGCTGTGCCTGGGTGAGCACCGAGCGGGCCGTCACCTCGCTCTGGTTGACCGACTGGGAGACCTCCTGGGCGTTGCCGCCCTTGCCGCTCAGCGCCTGAAACAGCGACCGGGCCGTCGCATCGGATCTGTTGACGACGGTGTTCACACTGTTGGCGTAGTCGCGCACCGCACTCCGGCGCGCGCTGCCCTCACAGCCGTTGATGCCGACCGAGACGAGGATGACGATGATCACCACGGCGACGACCGCGACCGCCTGCCGGGCGCGCACCGACTGCTGTGAGGGGCGGGCCGGTGGCCGCCGCCGGCCGCCGGCACCGCCCGAGCGCGATCCGCCGGAGCCGCCCGACCCGCCGGAGCCGCTG
>CAZZWJ010000310.1:0-3694 GCA_964657875.1 uncultured Solirubrobacteraceae bacterium | reverse complement strand
CATCGCCGCTCAGACGACCTGCGCCCGCGGCCGTTGGGAAGCGGGCGCCGGGGCGGCCGGCGCGGGGTCGGGGCGAGCGCGCAGGGTGAGCGCCGCCGGCAGCACGAGCAGCACCCCGACCAGCGAGACGGTGAGATCGACGAGGGTCACGAGCCCGAAGTCCCGCAGCATCGCGATGTTGGAGAGGATCAGGACCCCGAACCCGACGATCGCGGTGATCCCGGAGGCGAGCACCGCGGTGCCCGTCGAACGGTAGGTGCGCTCGAGCGCCGCGACGGGCGCATACCCGGCGGCGCGCTCCTCGCCGAAGCGCTCGGACAACAGCACGCTGAACTCGGTCGAGATCGCGATCACGAGCGCGCCGAGCGTCGCCGACATCGGGTTGAGCGGGATCCCGACCAGGTAGAGGATGAGCGCCGACCAGCCGGTCGCCAGGACGATCGGGATCATCGGCACGAGCGCCCGTCGCGCCGAGCGCAACACGAGCAGCAGAACGAGCGCGACCGCGACGAGGCCCGCGGCGATCTCCAGCAGGCGCCGACCCGACGACGACAGCGCGGCGTCCGCCTGGGCGGTGAGCACCGGCAGTCCGGTGAGCGCTGCGCTCACCCCCGCGGGGGGATGCAGATGGGCGCGCATGTAGTCGATGACGCGCTGTTGGCGGGCGAGCGGCATCAGGCGGATGCCGAAGGCGAGCGTCGCCTCCCGGTGGTCGGAGGTGAGCACCGCCGAGGAGAAGTAGGCGGGCACCGAGGCGAGCAGGGAGTCGATGCCCGTCTGGGTGAGCTTCGCGGAGTTCGAGGTGCCCGTCGTGGAGAACAGATCGGGCAGTGACAGCGCCGGGCACAGCGCCGTGTCGGTGCAGGAGCCGCGATAGCCGAAGTGGGCCAGCAGCGCCGACTGGTAGGCGCTCATCCAGCGCACCGTCGCGGGCGTCGCGACGTCGCTGCCGCGCACCGCGATGTCGATCTCACCCGACACCCCGGTCGTCGCCTCCAGCGCCCGCAGCTCGTGGATCGACGGGGAGGACTGGGGCACGAGCCGGGTGACGTCGGACTGGACGGGCGTCGCGCCGTCGGCGATCCAGCCGGCGGCGGCGAGCACGAGACCGACCGCGAGCACCCGCGTCGGATGGCGCACGAGCGCGTCGAGCGTCCGTCGCGGATCACCCCGCAGGTGCAGGATCTCCGCCGCCCCGCGCAGCCCGGCAGCGGCGCTTCGGACGGGAACGGCCAGCAGCTCGCCCGCCCCGCGCAGCGACGCCGCGACGACGGTGACCAGGGGGTTGAGGATCTCCGCCGCGCCGCGCGCGGAGGCGGCGATCAGGCCTCCGCGAGTGCGGGTGTGGGTCCGCGTGCGGTCGATGGTGAGCACCAGGGCGGCGGGGACCGCGGTGAGAGTGCAGCCGAGCGCGACGGCGATCCCGGCGACGAGCAGGATCCCGAAGCCCTGCACCATCGGCACCGGGGAGAGCAGCAGCACGAGAAAGCCGACGGCGGTGGCCAGCGCGGCGGTGGTGATCGCGGGGGTGACGCGCCCGGTCGCGCGCGCGACCGACCCGGCGTCGGCGGGGCGCTCGGTCGCCTCCCGGACCCGGGACTGAAACTGCACGCCGTAGTCGACCGCGAGCCCGATCAGGACCGGTGCCACGGCGACCGACGCGAGCGTGAGCGCCACCCCGGCGAGCGACAGCAGGCCGAACGTGATGCCGGTGGCGGCGAGCGCCACGATCAGCGGCAGCAGTCGCAGGCGCCCGCGGAAGACGATCAGCAGCGTGAGCGCCATCGCGATGACCGCCGCCACCAGCAGGCCGCCGATCGCGCCGGTGATCTGGCCCGAGAGGTCGTTGAGCACGACCGGGAAGCCGGTGACGGTGGCGGTCCCCCCGGTCGGCAGTGCGAACTGGGGCATCCGCACGGCCTCCCGGATCCAGCCGATCGCCCGCGCCTGCGCGGCGGCGGACAGCGAGGCGCGCAGTCGGATCTGGATGAGTGCGGATCGACGGTTGGGAAACAGGTAGGAGAAACGCGACCGCGGCGTCGTGGCGCCCTGGGCGGCGCCGAACACGATCGTGCGCAGGAACGCCTCGTCGTTGATCGACGCGAGGCCCGTCAGCCCCGACCCGGCGGCGGTCTGCTCCAGGCGCTGCAGTTGGGCGACGTCCTCGTCCTGACGCGCGGCGGCCGCGTCGACGAGGGCCGTGTGACGTGACAGTCCGCGCGAGCGGGCGAGCCGGTAGGCCGCCGCCGCGGCGCGGTTTCCGGCGTCTCGCGCGGTGGTCAACGCGGCTCGGATGCCGGTGTTCACACCCGCCACCGCCCGGTTGAGAAACGTGCCCGGCCCGTAGACCACGCGCGCCGAGCGGTGGCGCATGAGCTCGGCGCAGGGGCTGCTCGAACCGCCGTAGGGCGTCGCGCCGGCGGCCGCGACCGGCACGTCGGCGCGCAGCCGCGAGCTGTAGGTCACCGACTGCCCGGCGAGGCAGGCCTCCAGCCGGGTGAGGGTCGCCAGCGGCGCCGGCGCCAGCAACCTGGTGAGGGGGGCGTGGATGAGGACGACGACCGCGTCGGACCCGAAGTGGCGCTGGGCCTGGACGGTCGCCACGTAGGCCCGCGAGGAGGCGGGCACGAACGTGTCGGTGGCCGCCGACGGCTTGAGGCCCAGCGCGAGCGCTCCGCCGCCGAGCGCGAGGATGGCCACGACCGCGAGCGTGATCGCCGGCCGGCGAACGGCCGCTGCGGTGAGACGCTGCAGGACGCGCATCAGTCCATCGTGAGCGGGCCTTCGGACTCCCCGGAGAGGAACTGCCGGATGAACGGGTTGTCGGAGTCGAGCATCTCCTCGGCGGGGCCGGCCTCGACGATCCGGCCCTTCCACAGGACGTTGATGTAGTCGGCGACGCGACGGGCGCTCATGATGTCATGGGTGACGACGCAGAACGTCGGCAGGTGCTCCTTCTTGGCCTCCCGGGCCTCGTCCATCATGTCGCGGTGGATCTCGAGGATGAGCTCGCCGAGCAGCGCCGTGCGCACCGGGTCAAGGCCCGAGTCGGGCTCGTCGAAGAGCACGATGTCGGGCTCGAGCACGAGCGCGCGGGCGAAGCCGGCCCGCTTGCGCATCCCGCCCGACAGCTCGTTGGGCATCTTGGTCAGCGCCGACGCCAGGCCGACCTCCTCGAGGCGGCGCATGACGATGTGCTCGACCTCGTCCTCTCCCTTCTCGGTGTGCTGGCGCAGCGGGAAGGCGACGTTGTCGTAGAGGTTCATCGAGCCGAAGAGCGCCCCGTCCTGAAACAGCAGCCCGAACTTCTTGCGCATCTCGAACAGCTCGGAGTCGGGCAGGTCGGGCACGGACCGGCCGTGGACGAGCACGTCGCCGGAGTCGGGGTACAGCAGGCCGACGATGTGCTTGATGCACACCGACTTGCCGGTCCCCGACGGGCCGAGGATCATCGACACCATGCCCTCGGGAATGCCCATGTCCAGACCGCGCAGGATGTGGGAGCGCCCGAAGGACTTGGAGACGTCCTTGAACTCGATCGCGTCAGGACGCCCCGAGGGATGCACCTTGTAGCTGTGGAAGCGGTACTCCTCCTCACCCACGCCGCTCGGGGCGTCGGGCCGCGGCGGGGGCTCGTTGACGACCGCCATCCGCGTGGGAGCGGCCGCGGTCGGCGTCTCGGGGGTGGCAGCGG
>CAZZWJ010000309.1:0-3706 GCA_964657875.1 uncultured Solirubrobacteraceae bacterium | reverse complement strand
AACTTCTCGTGGTGCTGGCGAACCGCGCCGCCCGCGGCCCGCTCCAGGTGCGCAGGTCACCCCCCTCCCCCCAGCTCGTCGCGTGTGGTCCGATCGCCTCGGCGGGCAGCGTGACCGCCGGGTGACGCGCGAGCGCATCGTCGAGCGTGGTGAGCGTGAGCGCCTGGACGTCGGCCTGCACGAGCACCTCGGCCAGCCAGTCGATGCCCTCATACCACCAGTGACCGAGCAGCTCGGTGTCCAGCGCGCACACGCAGACTCCGCCGCCGGCCACGCGCTCGCGCACGGTGGCGACGAACCCGGCGGCGTCCTCACGCGCCTGGGCGAGCGCTGCCGCGTGGTCATAGGGAGCGCCGTCGATCGCCCACACCCGGTGGCGGTGGGTGGTGTAGCGGTGGTAGTCGCGGTAGGCGGGGTGTGACGGATAGCCGCCGGCCCCCCACACGCGATCGATCGTGAGCCGGTCGATCGGCCACAGCACCGGCCCGTCGTCAGCTGCCAGCGGCGTGAGGTGTCGTTCGTCACCGAGACCGAGCCGGGTCGTGAGCTCGACGCACGTCGCCCGCACGCCCGCGCCCTGCAGGGCCGCCCCCAGCCACGGCGCATGCGCGCACTCGGGTAGCCACAGGCCACCGTTCCAGCGCCCGGCGCGCCGGCGGTGGGAGGCGATCCCGGTGCGCAGCTGCAGTGACAGGCCCGCGTCGGTGGCGATCAGCGGCAGGACCGCGTGGGACGCCGACGAGGTCCAGGTCGCGTGGGCGCCGAGCGCTCCGAGCAGGCCGGGGCCACCCGGCTGCTCGAGCGCCGCCAACCGATCGGCGGCCGCCGCGTACTCGGCCGCGGAGCGCTCCAGCTCGTCCGCGAGGCCCGGCTCCCCCTCATCGCGCAGCTGCGCCGCGTCGCGACGATGGGACTCGGGGCGGATCTCACGCAGGAACTCCAGGCAGCGGGCCATCGCCCCGGGGTGGGCGAGCTGGTCACCGAGCACCGGCGTGAGTGACAGCGTGAGCGGCGTCGGACCGTCGCCGGCGTCGAGCACGTCGAGCAGCGGCAGGTAGCTCGTGGCGATCGCCTCCCACAGCCACTCCTCACCGAACGGCCACGTCCCGAATCCCGGGGGGTCCCGCACCATCGACGCCAGTCCATCCGGGGACTCGGCGATCCCGCCCTCGGGCCACGGCATCCCGCCCTCCACGTAGGGCATGTGGGTGTGCAGGACGATCGCCAGCTCGCCCCGGGGCATCCGGCGGAGGGTAGTGATGGAGCGTCACTGTGAGCGGTTTGACCGGCTCAGCCGCATTGGACGCTCAGGGTCCCCCGGGACCCCGAGCTCACTACCGATGCTGTGGCAGACCCAGCCGAGCGCGGGCGGCGTTGGCTGCCGTCTGGGTCGCGCTGATGTAGTCCTGCAGATCCCGGGTGGTGAGCTTGGCCGGATGTTGGAACCCCGAGATCAGCAGCTCGTCGGCTTTCACCTCGGCCTTCAGCGCGGCGGCGGCCGGCGGGTACTGGCGCGCGAGCACCGCGAAGCGACGGTCCACCTTCTGGGCCGCGGCGACGAACGGCTTGGCGTCCTGGGCCAGCTGCGTATTGGAGGTCGTCGACGTGAACTGCTGGCCGAGGCGGGTCGCCAGGACGTTGGCCGGGGCGACGTCGGCGAGGTAGATGTGCGAGGCGCGCGCCCGGGTGATCGAGGCGTGGGCGGTGGTGCTCGAATGGGTGCCTGAGGAACCGCACCCCGCGACCACGACCGCGAGCGCGGCCGAGGCCATCGACGCGACGACGGTCGCCTTGCGGAACATCGCCACAGCGTAGTGAGACCGCAGCTCAGCCACGGCCGGGCGTGGTGAGGCAGAAGCGCACGAGCGTGCGATCGCCGGCGTCGGCGCTCTCGTGCGGTGGGTCGCCGTTGAGCGCGTAGGACCAGACCACCGCGCCGGTGATCTGCGTCGCCGCGGGGTCGACTGCGTTGAACGCGGGGTGGTGGGCGCGCGTCCGCGCCGCCGCCGCGCTGCCGGCGTCGGTGAACTGCGCGAGCGAGCTGCCGCGCACCCGGGAGAGCAGCACCGAGGTCGTCGCGGCGTCGGGCAGCGCCTGGGTGCGCACGTCGGTCAGCTTGTCGAGCTGGTTGCGCTCCAGGCAGGCGAGGGTGCGTCCCCACATCCCCGCCGGCAACGTCTTCGAGCGCCCCGAGTGGTGCGGGAGCACCACGATCAGCACGAGCAGCAGCGCGCACAGTCCGACCCGGATCTGCAGTCGCCGGCGGGAGCGCCGAGGTGGCGGTGACGTGCGGTGGTCGACCGGGTACTCGGAGGGGAGGTCGGCCCGCTCCCCGAACGGATCGTCGGGCGCCGTCCCGAACGGGTCGTCGGGCAGGCTCATCGCTCGCGGCAGATCGCGAGGAAGTCCAGCGCCCGTTCCAGGCTGTGGGGCACGAGCGAGAAGTCGCGGGCGGAGATCGCCGGGGTGAAGCGGTCATAGAAGCGGCCGGTGATCCCCAAGCGGGCATGGACGGTGTCCCAGCCGCCCCGCAGCGCGAGCTCATGGACGCGCAGGCGACGGGCGTGACGCAGACCGAGCAGCTCGACGCGACCGAACACCGTGCGACACAGCGCGTCGAACTCGTGGGCGCGGTACTCCTTCACGTGCCACGGGTTGGAGGACTTCTCGGCCCCCGGCGGGGCGATCGTCAGCAGGTTGGGCGTGCTCACGTAGACCGCGCCACCCGGCGCCAGCAGCGTGCGCAGATGGGTGAGCACCGCCACCGGATCCTCGACGTGCTCGATCGTCTGCAGCAGGACGACGGCGTCGTAGCTGCCCGGCTCGCCGTAGGTCGCGATGAGGCCCCGGGCGAAGCTCACGTTGTCGGCGCGGTAGCGCAGCCGGGCGTGCTCGTGGGCCTCGGGATTGGCGTCGACGCCGAGCACCGACTGCGCACCCCGGGCGAGCACCGCCGAGCCGTAGCCCTCACCGCAGGCCATGTCCAGCACGCGGGCCCCGAGGACCCGGGCGCCGATCCACTCATAGACGGCGAGGTGGCGGCGATACCAGTAGTTCTCGGCGGGTACGTCGGGCAGCGTGCGCTCACCGGTCAGCGACAGCGGCGGGACCCCGGGCGGCTGCTGGCGCTGGACGAAGGAGTCGGCGGTCATGAGAACCAGACAGGCTAATGTCCGCGCGGTCATGAGCGCGCTGCGCACCGCCGACGAGATCCGCGACGTCAACACCCGTTACCACGACGTCGCGGCCGACAGCTACGACACGAAGTGGGGCATCGATTTCGGTGAGGTCGGCCGCGGTCAGGTGATCCGCAAGCTGCGCAAGGTGCTCGGTCCGGAGCTCGACGTCGGATTTGACCGCTCGCTGGAGATCGGCGCCGGCACCGGCTACTTCAGCCTCAACCTCCTGCAGGCGGGGATCGTCGAGCACGCGACGTGCACCGACATCTCCCCGGGGATGGTCGCCACCCTCGCCCGCAACGCCGACCGGATCGGGGTGCCGGTGCGCACCGCGCGGGCCGACGCCGAGTCGCTGCCGTTCGCCGACGCGAGCTTCGATCTCGTGCTCGGTCACGCCGTGCTGCACCACCTGCCCAACCTGCGCCGAGCGTTCGCCGAGTTTCACCGCGTCCTGCGCCCGGGTGGGTGGATCGCCTTCGCGGGTGAGCCGTCGCGTCTCGGGGACCGGATCGCCGCGCTGCCCAAGC
>CAZZWJ010000308.1:0-3728 GCA_964657875.1 uncultured Solirubrobacteraceae bacterium | reverse complement strand
CCAGATCGAGTGCGGGCGCGCCCGCACGGTCGTCGTGATCGGGGCCGACCTGATGTCGCGCGTGCTCGACTTCGAGGATCGCTGCACCGCCGCGGTGTTCGCCGACGGCGCCGGTGCCGTCGTGCTGCAGGCGACCGAGGCCCGGGGCCGTCTCGGGCCCGTCGTGCTCGGCGCCGATGGCAGCGGCGCGGATTACATCACGATCCCCCGCGCCGACGGCCGGATCCGGATGGTCGGCCACGAGACGTTCCGGGAGGCGGTCGCCCACCTCACGCTGTGCACCGAGCAGGCGGTCCACGCCGCCGGCGTGTCGCTCGCGGAGATCGACCTGTTCGTCTACCACCAGGCCAACGGCCGGATCCTCACCGCGGTCGGGGAGCGGCTGGGACTGGAGGCCGAGCGCGTCCTCGACTGCATCGAGCACCACGGCAACACATGCGCGGCGACGCTGCCGCTCGCGCTGGCCCACGCCGTCGAGCACGGTCGCCTGCACGACGGCGACCGGGTCCTGCTCGGCGCCTTCGGAGCGGGCTTCACCTGGGGCGCCACGGTGCTGAAATGGGGTCCATGCCGATGACCGTCAGGCGCCGCTGAGATGGCCGACATGACGCCGCTGGCCGATGTCGCCCGGTTTGATCCCGGAGATCCGGACGTGATCGTCAACGCGTCGCTGGCGTGTCCGCTGTGTCTGTGCAGCGACGAGGTCGAATCCGAGGACACCCTCGAGGGTTACGATCCCTCCGTGCTATGCCGATGTCCCCGTTGCGAGGCGCACTGGCGCGTCTACCTCCTGCCCGAGCAGGCGCTGCGCGTCGGGCTGATGCACGCTCACGCCGCCTGAGGGTCCCGCGGGGGCGGGGATCAGGCCCGGTGCGCGCATGAGCCTCCCGGCGGACGGCGAGGCGGGGCTGCCGGCGGGCGAAGCCGGACTGGGGATCGGCGCGCTGGACCTGTTCGTCGAGGTCCTCTCGCAGACTGAGGCCGGCGCGACGTCGGACGGGTTCTATGACCATCTGTGCGAGGCGGTCTGCCGCCTGGCGAGGATGCGCCGCGCGGTCATCTTCCGCTATGACTCCGCCGATCGCCGGGTCCGGGCGGTCGGTGCCCACGGCATGTCGCTGACCCCGTTCGCCGACGCGCACGTCACCGTCGAGTCGGCGCCGATCGCCGCCCTGGCGCTGCGCGAGGACCGCGTCGTCGAGGTCGTCGGCGACCTGCTCGGGGAGGCGCCCGACGAGTTCGCCTCGATCGTCGCCGAACCCGCCCGCCTCGTGTGCGCGCCGATGGCCGCCGGGGGACGGATGATCGGGGTGATCCTCGCCGATCGCCCGCTCACCGAGCCGTCGCTGGGCGGCGCCGACCGGCAGCTGCTGTGGACCCTGGGCAAGGCGGCGGCGCTCGCGTCGGTCGCGCGCTCGGTCTCCACCCAGTTCGAGCGGGCCGCGGCGCTCGAGCAGCGGATCGACCTCGCCCGCGAGATCCACGACGACGTGATCCAGCGGCTGTTCGGGGTGTCGATGGCGCTCGACGGAGACGGTGACCTGCCCGCGAGCGCCCGTGCCCGCGCCGCCGTCGAGACCCAGGCGGCGCTCGGCGACCTGCGCAGCGCCCTGCAGCGACCGCTGGGGCGGGCGCCGCGGGCGACGCAGACGACGCTGCGCGCCGAGGTGAAGCGGCTGGCGCGCATGCATCCCGAGCTCGGGCTCACCGTGTCCGGCGGTGACGGCGGGGCGGTCCCGGCGGCGCTCGAGCCGCTCGCCCAGTCGGTGCTCGTCGAAGCGGTCCGCAACGCCGCCAAGCACGCTGCGCCGAGCGCCGTGACGGTGCGCGTCGGGCGCGAGGACGGGGCTTTCTCGCTGGAGGTCGTCAACGACGGTGTGCCGCGGGGGCGCCGGCAGCGCGCCCGGGCGGGCATGGGCCTGCGGCTCGCCGCCCTCGAGGCGCTCGGGGTCGGCGGCGTGATCGAGTTCGGAGCCCGGGAGCCGGGGACCTGGCAGGTGCGGCTCGTCGTGCCGGTCGCGGAGTCCGACGGTGAGCGCTGAGCGTTCGCCCGAGCGACTGCGGGTGCTCGTCGTCGACGACCACGACGTCGTGCACTGGGGGTTTCGCCTGATGCTCACCCAGCAGCCGTGGGTCGAGCGGTGCCTGAGCGCCCACTCCGGCGCCGAGGCGGTCACCCTGGGCGCGCGCTACCGCCCCCACGTCGCGCTCGTCGACCTGTTCATCGCCGAGGAGTCCGGGGCCGAGGTCTGCGAGCGCCTGCGCGCTCAGGCCCCCGCGACCCGGGTGCTGCTGTTCTCCGGCGCCGGGGAGATCTCACCGCGGGCCGCCCGGGCGGCGGGCGCCTCGGGCTTTGCGAGCAAGGACTGGCCGGCGCGGCGGATCGCCTCCGCGGTCCGGCGGGTCGGGCTCGGCGGGACCGTCTTCGCCTCCGCCGGGGTGGAGGACGCCGCGCACCCGGCGGGCGCGATGGGGCTCTCGGACCGCGAGCGTGAGGTGCTCGGCCTGATGGCCGACGGGAAGACCAACCCCGAGATCGGCGACGTGCTGCACCTCTCACGCCACACCGTCAAGGAGCACTCGAGCGCCCTGTATCGCAAGCTCGGGGTGCGCAACCGCACCGAGGCGGTGCAGCGCGCCCAGCGGCTGGGGCTCGTGCACTGACGCGTCGCCTGCGCCGCGAAGATGTCACGATCCGCCGAGATGCCCATCGACCCCGAGATCGCCCAGGCCCTGCAGCGCGTCGAGGACGGGGGCTGGCTTCCGCTCACCGGCGGGTCGGCGGCCGAGGCGCGGACCCAGTACCGCGAGCTGTCGCTCGTGCGTCGCGGCGAGGGCTACCTGCCGGAGCCCGTCGCGGCGGTCGGTGACACGACGTTCGCCGGTCCCGGCGGTCCGCTCGGGGCGCGTGTCTACGTCCCGGCCGACCCGATCGACGTCGTCGTCGTGTTCCTGCACGGGGGCGGCTGGGTGATCGGCGACCTCGACACTCACGATCCGATCTGCCGCGGGCTGGCCAACGCGACGCGGGCGACGGTCGCCGCGATCGACTACCGCCTCGCGCCCGAGACGCCGTATCCCGGTCCGCTCGACGACGCGATGGCGGCGCTCGCGTGGGCGGCGGCGAAGTGGCCCGAGCATCGCCTCGCGGTCGCCGGTGACAGCGCCGGCGGGGGGCTGGCGGCCGGCTGCGCGCTGCGCGCCCGGGACGAGCCCGACGCGCCGCGGCTGATCGCCCAGCTGCTCGTCTATCCGGCACTGGACCCGACGTTGTCCTCGCCGTCGGTGACCGAGAACGCCGAGGGTTACTTCCTCACCCGTGACGACATGACGTGGTTCTGGGGTCACTACCTCCCCGGCGGCGCGGCGTCCGCTGACGCGTACGTCGCGCCGAGCACCGTTGCGGCGCTCGGCGGACTGCCGCCGGCCGTCGTCGCGGTCGCCGAGTTCGATCCGCTGCGCGACGAGGGGACCGCTTACGCCCGCGCGCTGTCAGACGCCGGGGTCGCGGTGACGTTCATCGCCGGTGAGGGGCTCGTGCACGGCTGGCTGGGGATGACCGAGCTCTCACCGGTCGCCGACCGCGCCGGCGCGCAGACCCGAGCGGCGTTCGCCGCGCTGCTCGCCTGACGCTCAGGCACGGCTCGCCAGACATCCGACGGGTGCTCGCTGGCGAGACCGGCGCTCCGGGGCGCGCCGACCCACCCCGCTGCGCCGTGCCCGCTGCG
>CAZZWJ010000307.1:0-3735 GCA_964657875.1 uncultured Solirubrobacteraceae bacterium | reverse complement strand
CCCCCCTCGGCGATGTCATGGGCACTGGACAGGGCGCCGGATCGGACGGCGGCGCGGACCCAGTCGTGGGCGGCGCGCGCGGCGCGGGCGTCGATCGCGGGCAGCGGTCCGGTCAGCGCCTCGCCGCACAGCTTGGCCAGCTCGGAGCCGACATGGGCCGGAGCGAAGTCACCGACGAGCGCGATCGCGTCCCCCTCGCGGGCGAAGCCGAGGCGTCCGGCCCGCGCCGGGTCGGGGAGGCGGCCGACCATCCCGATCACCGGGGTGGGGTAGATCGGACCCGACGGGGCCTCGTTGTAGAGCGAGACGTTGCCGCCGATGACCGGCGCGTCGAGCGCGATGCAGGCACCCGCGATCGCGTCGACGGCCTCGGTGAGCTGCCAGGCGACATGGCCCTTCTCGGGGTTGCCGAAGTTCAGGCAGTTGGTGAGCCCGAGCGGCTGCGCGCCGACACAGGCGAGGTTCGCCGCGCATTCGAAGACGACCTCGGCGGCGCCGGTGTGCGGATCGCAGGCGACCCGCCGGCCGTTGCCGTCGATGGCGACGCCCAGCCCCTCGCCGGTGGGCAGCGCGAGCACCGCCGCGTCGGCCTCATCGGGCCGGCGCACGGTCCGTGACTGCACGACCGGGTCGTACTGCTCGAACACCGCACGGCGGGAGGCGACGTTCGCGCTGGCCAGGATCACGAGCAGCGTGTCGGCGGCCGACTCCTCGCCGGTGAGACGCGCCGGCGGGGCCGGGTAGATCGGCTCACTCGGAGCTTGGGGAACCAGGTCGTAGAGCGGGCAGTCGTCGACGAGGATCGCGACCGGGAGATCGGCGACGACGTCACCGCCGGCGAGGATCCGCATCCGGCCGGAATCGGTGACCTCTCCGATCGCCGTCGCGAGCGTCTCCCAGCGATCACACACGGCCCGCACGTCGGCGACGCGATCCGGCGTGACGACGCACAGCATCCGTTCCTGGGACTCGGAGACCATGATCTCAAACGGCTCCATGCCGGGCACCCGCAGGGGGATCCGGTCACAGTCGATGTCGAGGCCAACGCCGCCCTTGGACGCCGACTCCGACGCCGATGAGGTGAGACCGGCGGCGCCGAGGTCCTGCAGGGAGACGAGCAGCTCGCGGTCCAGCAGCTCCAGCGAGCACTCGAGCAGCTTCTTCTCGGTGAACGGATCACCGATCTGGACGGTGGGGCGCTTGTCCTGATCACCCTCGCCGAACTCCGCGGAGGCGAGCACCGAGGCGCCGCCGATGCCGTCCCGGCCGGTGAGCGCGCCCAGCAGCATGAGGACGTTGCCCGGCCCGGCGGCGGCCGAGCGGATCAGCCGGTCGTGGGGGGCGAGCCCCAGGCACATCGCGTTGACCAGGCAGTTGTGCTCGTAGCTTGACTCGAAGTAGATCTCACCGCCGATCGTCGGCACCCCGATCGAGTTGCCGTAGTGCCCGATGCCCGCGACCGCGCGCTCGAGCAGGTAGCGCGAGTGCGCGGAGTCGGCGACCTCGCCGAAGCGCAGCGAGTCCAGGACGGCGATCGGCCGCGCGCCGACGGCGAACACGTCGCGGAGGATCCCGCCGACGCCGGTCGCGGCGCCCTGGAAGGGCTCGACGGCACTCGGATGGTTGTGGGACTCGACTTTGAAGGCGACGCCGAGACCACCACCGACGTCGACGACGCCCGCGTTCTCCCCCGGGCCCATGAGCACCGCGGGCCCGTCGCTGGGCAGCCGGCGCAGGAGCTTCTTGGAGTGCTTGTAGGCGCAGTGCTCAGACCACATGAGCGACAGCATCGCGAGCTCCGTGTCGCCGGGCTCACGCTCCAGGAGCTCGACGATGCGGTCGTACTCCGGGTCGGTGAGACCGAGGGCGGCGTGACGATCGTCGGTGGCGCTGGCGGTGGGCACGAGCGCGCTCAGGCCGCGACCGGCGACCGGGCGTGGTCGCGCATGGAGGCGAAGATCGCGAGGCCGTCCGCGGATCCGGTGAGGGCGTCGACCGCGTGCTCGGGGTGGGGCATGAGACCGAACACATTGCCGGCTTGGTTGCAGACCCCCGCGATGTCGTCCACCGAACCGTTGGGGTTCTCCCCCGCCGCGTAGCGCAGGACCACCCGGACCTCCTCGGGGTGGGGCGCGTAGTAGCGCCCGCTCGCGTGCTTGGCGGGGATCGACAGGGCGGCGTGCGGCGGGCACGCGGCGGTGAACGGCGTGTCGGGGTCGACGACGTCGAGGTTGACCTGACGGAAGCGGAAGCGGAGGTGCTCGTTGGGCAACAGCGCGCCCGGGAGCAGCCCGGCCTCGCAGAGCACCTGAAAGCCGTTGCAGATGCCGAGCACGAGACCGCCGTCCGCGGCGAAGCGGGCGACCGACTCCATCATCGGGGCGAAGCGGGCGATCGCGCCGGGACGCAGGTAGTCGCCGTAGGAGAAGCCGCCGGGGACGACGACGGCGTCCACGCCCTGCAGGTCACGGTCGCCGTGCCAGAGGATGACCGCCTCGCCGACGCGCTCGCAGGCGAGCTGGGCGTCGACCTCGTCACAGGAGCCCGGGAAGCGGAGGATCCCGAACCGCACGGTCGGGGTCTCGGCGGCCGTCACTCGGGGTACTCCAGGATGTAGTCCTCGATCAGCGGGTTGGTGAGCAGCCGCTCGCACATCGCCGGCAGCTGCGCGGCATCCTCGACGTCGAGCTCGATCAGCCGCCCGACGTGGACGTTGGCCACGCCGGTGAAGCCAAGTGACGGCAGCGCCCGCTCCACCGCCTGACCCTGGGGGTCGAGGATCCCCGCCTTGGGGGAGATGAGCACGCGGACCCGCATCAGTCCCGGGCTCCGGTGCGCTCCCGCCACGCGCTCAGCGGCTCGCCGGTGATCCGCTCATAGGCCTCGGCGTACCGCGCCTGGGTGGCGGCGACGATCGCGTCGGGGATCGCGGGGGCGGGCGGCAGTCGGTCCCAGCCGGTCTCGGTCGCCCAGTCACGGACGAACTGCTTGTCGAAGCTCGGTTGCGCATGCCCCGGCTCGTAGGTGTCGGCGGGCCAGAAGCGCGAGGAGTCCGGGGTGCACACCTCGTCGCCGAGCACCAGCTCACCGTCATCGTCCAGGCCGAACTCGAACTTCGTGTCGGCGAGGATGATCCCGCGGTCGGCGGCGTGGGCGGCGGCCCGCGTGTAGACCGCGATCGCGGTGTCGCGCAGGCGCTCGGCGAGCTGCCGATCCCCGATGAGCGTGGCGGCGGTCGCGAAGTCGATGGCCTCGTCATGGCCGGCGGCGGCCTTGGTGGAGGGGGTGAAGATCGGCTCGGGGAGGCGATCGGACTCGCGCAGTCCGGCGGGGAGCTCGATCCCCGAGACGGTCTGCGTCGCGGTGTAGTCGCGCCAGCCCGAGCCGCTCAGGTACCCGCGGACGACCGCCTCGACGGGAAGCATGCGGAGCTTGGTGACGACCATCGCCCGGCCGCGGACCTCGTCCGGGACGCCGTCGGTGACCGAGATCACGTGGTGGGGGACGATGTCGGCGACGTGCTCGAACCAGAACGCCGAGAGGCCGGTGAGGACCTCGCCCTTGCCGGGGATCGAGGTCGGATGGACCGCGTCATAGGTGGAGACCCGGTCGGAGGCGACGAGCAGCAGACGGTCAGTGCGGGCGGGTCCGAATCCGTAGATCTCACGGACCTTGCCCGAGTCGAGCAGGGTCAGATCGGCGAGGGCGGCAGCCACTGGCGCGATGCTAGCGGCG
>CAZZWJ010000306.1:1657-3796 GCA_964657875.1 uncultured Solirubrobacteraceae bacterium | reverse complement strand
GGCGGCCCCGGACACGGTGGCCCCGGGCGGTCCGACGGACGGCGAGGCCCCCGAAATCGATCCGCTCACGTCAGCGTCGGCGTCGGCGTCGCCCAACGGGGACGTCGCGGGCATCGTCGCCGACCCCGACTCGCCGAAGCGCTCGATCCTGCGGGACGCCGGGATCGGCGTGCTTGTCGGGATCGGCGCCACCGCGGCGATGACGGTCGCCCAGGGAGCCGAGTTCGTGCTCACCGATGCCGAGCCGTCGAGTTCACCCTCCGACGTGGCCGACACGATCAAGCGCCGGGCCGGCCGGGGCAAGCTCAAGCGCCGGCATCGCCGGGTGGCCAACCAGGGCATGCACTGGCTCTACGGCGTCTCGTGGGGGATCCCCTACGGCATCGTCGCGGCCCGCTCCGACGTCGCTCCGGAGGTGAGTGGTCCGATCTTCGGCCTGCTCGTCTGGGGAGCGGCGCTCGCCCACGAGCCGGCCCTCGGGATCGCCGAGGTGCCGTGGAAACGGTCGCTGCAGTCGCTGGGCAGCGAGGCGGCGTTTCATCTCGTGTACGGGATCGGCGCCGGCGGGACGCTGCGGTGGCTGCGCGGCGCGGGCCGCGGGCGCTGAGGGACGGCTCGCCGAGGGACGCCGGGTGGGGGTGATGGATCCCACCCCGCCTGAACGGGGGTGGATCGCATCACCCACCGCCCCCGGGGGTACAGTCCCGGCGGTGCGAGTCGCCACCCACGACGGGTCCTTTCACGCCGACGAGGTGTTCGCGCTCGCCGCGCTGTCCCTGCACGAGCCGGTGTTGGAGATCGTGCGCACCCGGGATCGCGAAAGGCTCGCCTCCGCGGAGACGCGGGTCGACGTGGGCTTCCGCGACGATCCGGCCACCGGCGACTACGACCACCACCAGCGTGACTTCGACCGGGTGCGCGCCAACGGGGTCCGCTACG
Source organism: uncultured Solirubrobacteraceae bacterium (assembly GCA_964657875.1). Taxonomy (GTDB): domain Bacteria; phylum Actinomycetota; class Thermoleophilia; order Solirubrobacterales; family Solirubrobacteraceae; genus Palsa-465. Next base: position 2,857 of record CAZZWJ010000306.1, on the reverse strand, counting down.
CCTCCTTCGGCCTGATCTGGGATCACTTCGGCGTCGCGCTGTGCGACGGCGACGCGGAGGTGGCGGCCACGATCGACGCGACGCTCGTGCAGCCGGTCGACGCCGGGGACACCGGGCAGCGGCTCGCGGAGCTCACCGTCGAGGACGTTCACCCGCTGAGCCTCAACGGGGTCATCGGGGGCCTGAACGCCCGCTGGGACGAGACCCCGGATGCCGGGGAGGAGCGCGACCGGTTCGATGCGGCGCTGGATCTCGCGCGCGGCATCCTGCAGCGGGAGATCGCGTCAGCCGCCTCCACCCAGCGAGCGGTGGAGATCGTGCGCGAGGCGGTCGACAACGCAGCCGACCCGCGCCTGGTCGAGATGCCGGTCAACGCGCCCTGGAAGCGGGCGCTCGTCCCCAACGCCCCCGAAGCGCTCTACGTCATCTATCCCAAACGACAGGGCTTCGGCCTGGAGGCGGTCCCACGGGCGCTGGGCTCCTTCGACCTGCGCCGTCCACTGCCGGCCGCGTGGGGCGGGCTGGACGGCGACGCGCTGGTCCGTGAGACGGGCGTCGCCGATGCCGTGTTCTGCCACGGCAAGCGGTTTCTGGCGGTGGCGCGCTCCCGAGCCGGTATCGGTGAACTCGCCGAGCTGGCCCTCCGCGTGTCCGACTGAAAAACCACAGGCCCACCCCGGCGGCTCGCGTGAGCCGCCGGGGGTGCGACGCTCGGGCGTCTAGTGCCTGCGGGTCGGGTTCGGGTCGATCATCAGGCGGCTCGCGCGGTCGATCTCGGCATAGGCGCGACGGATCGAGGCGGCGGCGCGGCGGATCAGGGAATCGTTGTGCTGGCTCATGAGAGCTCCTTTGCAATCCAAAAACGTGGTGTGCTGATGCCCGGGACCTAGGGCATGACTGACACTCTGCTCCCGCGCCGTGTATAAGTCAAAGAGTTGTTTGTGATTCTCAGAATCGCTTTTACAGATATATGGAGCTCCGCCATCTGCGCTACCTCGTCGCCGTCGCCCAGGAGGGTCAGTTCGTGCGTGCCGCGGCCGTCCTGCACGTCGCTCAATCGGCGTTGTCGCAGCAGATCCGCGACCTCGAGCGGGAGCTGGGTGCCGAGCTGCTGCACCGCGATCGTCGCGGGGTGACGCCCACTCCGGCCGGCGACGTGTTGCTCACCCACGCCCGCGTGATCCTCGCCCGGCGAGGATC
>CAZZWJ010000306.1:0-1647 GCA_964657875.1 uncultured Solirubrobacteraceae bacterium | reverse complement strand
GGTCGCCCAGCTCAGCGGGGTCATCTCCGGGACGCTGCGGATCGCCAGCGGCGGACCCAGCGGTCCGGTTCCGCTCCCGGCGACGCTCGCCGAGTTCCAGCGTCGTCACTCCGAGGTCGAGATCACGATCCAGGATGCTCCGTCGGACGACCTCGTGCGGTGGCTGCGGGAGGGCACCATCGACGTCGCGGTGATCACGTTCGCCCCCGAGTCGCTGCCCGAGAGCATCCAGGGCACGCTCATCGCCCGGGATCGGCTGCTCGCGCTCGTACCGCGCGCCCATCGGCTGGCCGGGAGTCCCCGCATCTCCCTCAGGCGGCTGGCCGGCGAGCCGCTGGTCACCTTCCCCCGGGGCTCGGGGGTGCGCAGCGCGATCGACGACGCCTTCCTCGCGGCGGGCATCCCGACGCCGCGGATCACCGCCGAGACGATCGATCCGCTCGCGCTCGTCGAACTCGTCGGTGCGGGCCTCGGGATCGCCCTCGCCTCGCACTCCTATGCGGAGCTCGCGGGGCCCGACGTGGTCGTCGTCCCGCTGTCGCGCCCCGGGGTCGAGCATGCGGTGACGCTCGCGTGGTCGGGGGAGCGCCGGGCGGCCCCGGCGCTCGACGCCTTCCTGGAGCTCGCCGCCGACTGGCTCCCGGAGCTGCCGTCGCGGCGATAGGGCACCCTAATTTGTTGTGCTCGCAATATTGAGCTGCTTAGATTAGGATCATGACCGACGTCATCACCCAACTTCGCAACCAGGACGAGCGCACGTTCGTGCTCCGCTTCGTCCAGCCGGGCCTGGTGGGCCTCATCGATGGAACGCTGTCGACGCTCGCCCCGATCTTCGCCGCGGCGCTGCTGTCGGGCTCCCACACGGCGCTGTTCGTCGGGCTGGCCACCGCCGTCGGCGCCGGCATCTCGATGGGGTTCTCCGAGGCGCTGTCCGACGACGGGACCGAGACCGGCCGGGGATCGGCGATCGTGCGCGGAGTCGTCACCGGCTTCATGACCGCGATCGGCGGCGTCTTTCACTCGCTGCCGTTCCTCATCAGCTCCGTCCACACGGCACTCGTCGTCGCCGGGATCGTGGTCGCCGTCGAGCTGATCACGATCTCGCTCATCCGCCGCCGGTTCCTGTCGGTGTCCCTCCGCGTCAGCCTGCTCCAGGTCGCCCTCGGCGGGGTCCTGATCGTCGCCGCCGGCGTGCTGCTCGGCAGCGCCTGAGCCACCCTCCGGCCGCCGGCTCACGGCGTCCAGCGCTGCGCGCCGGGCTGCCAGCAGGTTCGGCAGCGCCAGCACCAGCCGCTCCGCCCGGTCGTCCAGCCGCTGCCGCGCCCCGCCCAGCAGCGCCGGCAAATCCGGCAACCCCCGCTCCGCCCGGTCCAGCCGCAACCGCTGCTCGCCGACCAGCCGCAGCAACCCCTGCGACAGCCGCGCCCGGTCCCGATGCAGCAGCGTCGCCAGCTCCACCCGCGACGGCACCGCCATCTCCGCCGCCGCCGTCGGCGTCGGCGCCCGCCGGTCCGACACCAGGTCGATCAGCGTATGGTCCGTCTCGTGCCCCACCGCCGAGATCAGCGGGATCCGGCACGCCGCCGCCGCCCGCACCACCGCCTCGTCGTTGAACGCCATCAGATCCTCGAGGCTGCCACCCCCCCG
>CAZZWJ010000305.1:0-3798 GCA_964657875.1 uncultured Solirubrobacteraceae bacterium | reverse complement strand
GCGCGTCGTCGACCTGTCCGCCGACTTCCGGCTGCGCGACCTCTCGGACTATGAGCAGTGGTATCGCGACCATCCCGCGCCGGGGCTGATCGGCGAGGCGGTCTACGGATTGCCCGAGCGCTACCGCGACGAGATCGCCGGTGCCGACCTCGTCGCCAACCCCGGCTGCTTTCCCACCGCGGCGATCCTCGGCCTCGCCCCGCTCGCGCGCGCCGGGTTGATCGCCGACGTCGTCATCGACGCCAAGTCCGGGGTCTCGGGGGCGGGTCGGGCGGCGAGCGACGCGACCCACTTCGTCACCGTCGACGAGAACATGAACGCCTACAGCGTGCCGCGCCACCGCCACACGCCGGAGATCGAGCAGGAGCTCACGGTGCTCGGGTCGCCGACCCCGGTGACGTTCACCGCGCACCTGATCCCGCTGGATCAGGGCGAGCTCCTGTCGTGCTACGTGACCCCGACCGAGCGCCGCACCGACGTCGCGGCGCTCTACGCCGACGCCTACGCCGAGGAGCCGTTCGTCGAGGTCGTCACGCGCCCACCGGGGGTCCGGGCGGTGCGGGAGACGAACCTGTGCCGGATCTCCGTCCACGTCGATGAGCGCACCGGACGGGTGATCGTGTTCTCGGCGATCGACAACCTGTGGAAGGGCACCGCCTCCCAGGCGCTGCAGAATCTGAACCTCATGTTCGCGCGACCGGAGGGCGAGGGGATCACCGTATGAGCGTCTTCGACAGCCGTTGGCTGACCGTCCCCGAGCACGTGACCGAGCTCGATCCCGCCACCCTCGCCCCCGGATTTCGCTGTGCCGGGGTCGCTGCCGGGATCAAGCCCTCCGGCGCGCTGGACCTCGGGATCCTCGTCTGCGACGCGCCCCAGGCCACGAGCGACGCGCGCTTCACCGCGACCGGCGCCCAGGCGCCGCCGGTGCTGCTCACCCGCGAGCGCACCACCCGCGACGCGATCCGCGCGGTCGTCGTCAACTCCGGCAACGCGAACGCCGCCACCGGACGGCGCGGCTACGAGGACGCGGCCCGCATGCAGGGCGGCGGGGCGATGGTCGCCGGCGTCGCCGAACGCCAGGTGGCGGTCTGCTCGACCGGCGTGATCGGCGTGGCGCTGCCGATGAGTGAGATCAACCGCGGGATCGCCGCCTGCGCCCGGGAGCTCGCCGCCGGGAGCACGGAGACGTTCGCGCAGGCGATCCGCACCACCGACGTCCTGGACAAGCACGCCGCGATCACCGTCACTCTGCCCTCGGGCCCGGTCACCGTGTCGGCGCAGTGCAAGGGGGCGGGGATGATCTCCCCGCGCTTCGCGACGCTGCTGTGCTTCGTGCAGACCGACGCGGTGCTGTCGGCGGCGACCTGTGAGCTGCTGCTCGGGGTCTGTCTCAAGCGATCCTTCGAACGGATCTCCGTCGACGGGGAGCTCTCCACCAACGACACCGTGATCCTCCAGGCATCCGGAGCCTCCGGGGTGGTCGTGGAGCCCAAGAGCGCCGACGAGCTCGCGCTCGGGGAGGCGATCGACGCGCTCATGCGCGGTCTCGCGCTGCGCGTCGTGCGCGACGGCGAGGGCGCCCGCCGGGTCGGGCGCGTCACCGTGCGCGGCGGTGATCCCGACGCCGTCGAGCGGGCCGCGCGCGCGGTCGCCAACTCGCCGCTGGTGAAGACCGCGCTGTACGGGTCAGACCCCAACTGGGGGCGGATCGTCCAGGCGGTCGGTGCGGTCCTGCCGGGGACGGCGCCGCTGGCGCTCGACGTCGTGATCGAGGGGGTGGTCGTCTGCCGTGCGGGCGCCGCCGTCGCCCACGACGCCGAGGCGCTCGATGCCGCCGTCGCCGGAGACGAGGTCGAGTATGAGATCGCCCTGCCCGGCGAGGGGGTCGAGGCCGAGCTGTACTTCTCAGACCTCGGCCACGAGTACGTGACGATCAACGCCGAGTACACGACATGACGTTGCCGGTCGCCCGCCCGCCGCGTGACGTCACGACGCTGCTGGAGGCGCTGCCCTACATCCGCGAGTTCCACGGCCGGACGGTCGTGATCAAGTACGGCGGGGCGGCGATGACCGAGCCGGCCCTCAAGGAGGACTTCGCCCGTGACGTCGTGCTGCTCAAGTACGTCGGCATGAACCCGGTCGTCATCCATGGCGGCGGACCCGAGATCTCAGACTGGATGCGCCGTCTCGACCTCCCGATCGAGTTCGTCGACGGCCTGCGGGTGTCCGACGCGCCGACCGTCGAGCTCGCCAAGATGGTGCTCGTCGGCAAGGTCAACAAGGACATCGTCGGTCTGCTCAACCGCCACGGGTCGCCGGCGATCGGCCTCTGCGGCGACGACGGTCAGCTGTTTCGCGCCGCGCGTCAGGCGTCGCCCAGCGGTCAGGACATCGGCTTCGTGGGACGCATCGAACGTGTCGACACCGGCGTGCTGCACCACGTCGCCGCCGATTACATCCCGGTGATCGCCTCGATCGGGGCCGACCGGGAGGGCAACTCCTACAACATCAACGCCGACGACGCCGCGGGCGCGGTCGCGCGGGCGCTCGGCGCCTACAAGGTGATGTTCCTCACCGACGTCCCCGGCTGGCTGCGCGACCCCACCGACCCCACCTCGACGATCTCGGAGATCTCCGCCGACGAGGTCGCGGCCGCCCTCCCCGGGGTCTCGGGCGGGATGCGCCCCAAGCTCGCCGCCTGCCTGGAGGCGATCCACGGCGGGGTCAACTACGCCCACATCGTCGACGGGCGCGTGCCCCACTCACTGCTGCTGGAGCTGTTCACCGACGCCGGGCAGGGCACGAAGATCGCGGCCAGCCGATGAGCCCGACGCTCGCCGAGCTGCAGACGCTGGAGCACGATCACGCGATCGGCACCTACGCGCGGCTGCCCGTCCAGTTCGTGCGCGGCTCGGGCACCCGGCTGTGGGACGAGGACGGCCATGAGTACCTCGACTTCCTCGCCGGCATCTCGGTGCTCAACGTCGGGCACTGCCACCCCCGGGTGGTGGCGGCCGTCCAGGAGCAGGCGGGGCTGCTCACCCATGCCACCAACCTCTTCTACACCGCCCCCGCGATGCAGCTGTCGGCGGCGCTGGCCCAGAGCTCGCTCGGCGGCAAGGTGTTCCTCTGCAACTCGGGCGCCGAGGCCAACGAGGCGGCGATCAAGCTCGCCCGGCGCGCCCGGCCCCGCGGCGGGATCGTCGTCCTGCGCGGCGGCTTTCACGGGCGTACCTACGGGGCGCTGTCGGCGACCCCCCAGGAGTCAAAGCAGGCGCCGTTCGCGCCGCTGGTCCCCGGCTTCAGCGCCGTGGCCCGGGATCCCGACGCGCTGCGCGGCGCCGTGGATGCGTCGACGGCGGCGGTGCTGATCGAGCCGATCCAGGGCGAGTCGGGGATCCATCCGCTGTCGCCGTCGCTGCTGCAGGCCGCGCGCGAGGCGTGCGACGACAGCGGCGCGGCGCTCATCTTCGACGAGATCCAGACCGGGATGGGCCGCACCGGCACGTTGTGGGCCTATGAGCAGCTGGGGGTCGTCCCCGACGCGATCACGAGCGCCAAGGCGCTCGGTGGCGGACTGCCGATCGGTGCGCTGATCACCGGCGAGCGCCTCGCCGACGTGCTGGGAGCCGGCGACCACGGCTCGACGTTCGCCGGCGGCCCGGTCGTCGCCCGCGCGGCCCTCGTCGCGCTGGAGCTGTGCTCAGATCCGGCGCTGCTGCGCGATGTCCGCGCCCGCGGCGAGCGGCTGCGGGCGGCGCTCGGCGAACTGCCCGGCGTGGTGGCGGTCCGCGG
>CAZZWJ010000304.1:0-3826 GCA_964657875.1 uncultured Solirubrobacteraceae bacterium | reverse complement strand
CCCGGGGCGCTCGCGCCCGCGGTCTGCTGAAAAACGCCCCCGGGGCCCGCGGGCGCGGCTCAGCGGCCGTAGCGCTCGCGCCCGAGCTTGAGCTGCTCGGGCAGCGCGCGGCGCGGCGGCGGTGAGGGGTCGGCGGTCACCGAGACCGTCTCGGCGACGCTGAAGGTGACCGTCGACGTGCCGGCGTCGAAGGTGACGGAGACCTCGTCGTCGCCGTTGGCGCTCACCGTTCCGCTGCGCCCGGGCTCGATCCCGGCCGCCTTGAGGTAGTGCAGCAGGTCCTCGGCCTCGTTCTCCAGGCGCAGGATCGTCACCTTCGAGCCGACCGCGCAGTCGGCGAGGGGGACGCCGTCGAGCCGTTCGTGGACCCGGATCGGATGGCCGTGGGGACACGTCCGCGCGTCACCGACCGCGTCACGCACGTAGGCCTCGAAGCGGGGCGTCATCGCGTACTCGAGTTTCTCGGCCTCCTCGTGGACCTCATCCCACGGCACCCCGACGACGTCGGTGAGGAAGCGCTCGATCATCCGGTGGCGCCCCACGACGCTCGCCGCGCGCTCGCGTCCGTTGACCGTGAACTCGATCGAGCGGCTGCTCGGGCGACTGATCCAACCACCCCGCTCCAGCCGGCGCAGCATCTCGTGCACGGTCGGTGGGGACAGCTGCATCGCGCGCGCGAGGTTGGCCCCGGTCATCGGGAAACCCGCCTCATACAGCCAGAACAGGGACTCGAGGTACTCCTGCTCGGCGGCACTCAGCTCGAGGATGGGCGCGGCGTCATCGGTCGTGGCCATCCCCTGATGCTATCCCCGCCGGCACGACCTGAACTCCGGGCGCGCGGCCCCGCCGGGCTCGCCCGCCGGTGGGCCCGCCGCGGTAATAGCATCCCGGCGCGTGGCCCTCCCGCTCGCCCCGCCGCTGGCCCCGCAGCTGGCCCGCTCGGCCAAGACGCTGCCGCTCGGCGCCGACTGGGTCTATGAACCGAAGTTCGACGGCTTCCGCGCGATCGTGTTCGTCGACGGCGACGACGTCTACATCCAGTCGCGCGGCGCCAAGCCGCTGGCCCGGTACTTCCCGGAGCTGCGCTTCGCACCCGGTCGCCATGTGCTCGATGGCGAGATCGTCATCGACGCCGACCCGGACCCCGCCCATCCGCTGCAGGACTTCGGCTCCCTGCAGCAGCGCCTGCATCCCGCCGCCTCACGGGTGGCGATGCTCGCCGAGACGATGCCGGCCCGCTTCGTCGCCTTCGACCTGCTCGCCATCGGCGACCAGCCGCTGCTCGATCTCCCGCAGTCCGAGCGCCGCGCGGCGCTGCACGAGCTCGCGGTCGCCGCGGCCGTCGATCTCACCCCGCAGGTCAGCGACCCCGAGGCGGCGGCGCCGTGGCTGGCCGGCGGCGAGGGCGTCGTGGCCAAGCTCGGGGACGCCCCCTACCGGCCCGGTGAGCGCAAGGGCATGGTCAAGGTCAAGCGCGTGCGCACGATCGACGCCGTCGTGGCCGGCTACCGCCCCGGCAAGGCGGCGGGCACCGTGGGGTCACTCATCCTCGGGCTCTATGACCCGGCGGGCCAGCTGCACGTCGTCGGGCACTCCTCGGGGCTGCGCGCCGCCGAGAAGCGGGCGCTCGTGCAGACCCTGGCCCCGTATGAGACCGGGGAGCGCGGACACGGCGACCCCAGCCGCTGGCAGACCGAGCGTGAGATGGAGTGGGTCTCGCTGCGTCCCGAACTGGTCGTCGAGGTGAGCTTCGACCACGCCTCCGACGGTCGCATCCGCCACGGCACGCGGATCCTGCGCTGGCGTGACGACAAGGCCCCCCGCGACTGCCTGCTGGAGCAGATGGAGGGATGAACCCGCCGTTGCGGGGTATATCCCTGACAACCGCCGTCTGACCTGACTGATCTGAGTCGAGAGGAGCCGAGAACGTGAAGCGCGTCATCGAGCTGATCTGCTGTCTGCTGCACCCGATCGCCGTCGTCCTCATCTGGGTGACGCTGCCGTTCAAGAGCGACCTGAGCTTCGTCGGCAAGCTCACCTGGGCGGTGACGAGCATCATCCCGTTCGTGCCGTTCGTCTACGTGCTCACCGGCAACGACTTCCTCTAGCGTCTCGCGCGGGCGAGCAACGGGGACCGGCCGACATTCCTCATCCGACGGCCGTCGTGAGCGAGTTCAGCGTCGGTAGGACCCGTGGCCTCACCGGCCATGAGGATGACCTCCACAGGGCAGATCACGATCGCGTTCGAGGCGGGCAGTGTCCTCAGGCCCGGTCTCACTCAGGCCGCGGGCGAGCCCGGCTGGGGGCCACCCGCGGGGGCTCGCCGGCCTGCTTGGCGAAGTGCGGTGGCCAGGGCGCGTCGGCGAGGCCCCGCTCATGCTCGTCGACGTCGGCGAGCGTGAGCAGGCCGGTGAGCGATCCGACGTGGGCCTCGATGTCCGCCCACGGGTCCCCGCGGCGGGCGACGAGCGCGGCGACCGTGTCGAGGCGCAGGTCGCCGGGCTCCACGTCGGCGACCTCGGACCACGTGAGCGGCGTCGAGACGCGCGCGTCGGGCACCGGGCGGACGCTGTAGGGGCTCGCGACCGTGCGGTCGCGAATGTTCTGGTTGTAGTCGACGAACACGCCGTGGCGCTCCTCCTTCCACCATTTGGCGCTCGCCGCCTCACAGCGCCGCTCGACCTCCCGCGCGAGCGCGACGGCGGCCCGGCGGACGGTCACGAACTCGTGGGCGGGCTCGATCCGGGCGTACACGTGGATCCCCCGTGACCCGCTGGTCTTCGGGTAGCCGGTGAGGCCGTGGTCGCGCAGCACCTCGCCGCAGCCGAGCGCGACCTGCCGCACATCGTCGAACGTCGCCTCGGGGGTCGGGTCCAGGTCGACGCGCAGCTCATCGGGGCGATCGAGCTCGGGGACGCGCACCTGCCACGGATTCCAGTCCACGACCCCGAGGTTCACGCCCCAGACGAGGGTCGCGGCATCGTCGGGCGCGAGCACCCGGGCGCGGCGGCCGCTGGGGAACGCGACCTCGACGGTGGTCAGCCAGTCCGGCGCCGAGTCGGGGATCCGCTTCTGAAAGAAGGGCTCGCCCCCGGCGCCCTTGGGAAAGCGCTTGAGGTGGGTGGGGCGACCGCGCAGGCCGGCGAGCAGCTGGGGCGCGAGCGCGAGGTGGTAGTCGACGAGATCGCGCTTGGTGAGCCCGGCGTCGGGGAAGACGACGCGGCCGGGGCTGGAGATCCGCACCTCCCGGTCACCGGCGTCGATGAGCTCGTAGTCGGTCATGCTCCCGGCGCAGAGCATGACGGATACTCGGGATCGTGACTCCCGGCGTCTCGGAGATCGTGCTCGTCGCCCCCGACTCGTTCAAGGGGACGTTCACCGCGGCGCAGGTGGCCCGGGCGATCGGCGACGGCCTGCGTGACGGCGGTCGCGAGGTCGATCTGTGCCCGTTGGCCGACGGCGGCGAGGGGACCGCGGTGACGCTCACCGACGCGCTCGGTGGTGAGCTGCGGACGGCCGCCGTCCACGATCCGCTGGGGCGACCGATCGAGGCCCTGTACGGGCTCGACGGCGATCGCGCCTACCTCGACACGGCGGCGGCGAGCGGCCTGCAGCTGGTCGGCGACGCCGAGCGCGACCCCGTGGCCGCATCGACGGCCGGCACCGGGGAGCTGATCGCGGCGGTGCTCGCCGCGGGCGCCCGCACGGTGCACCTGGGGGTCGGGGGCAGCGCGACGAGCGACGGCGGCGCGGGTGCCGTGGCGGCGCTCAGCGCCGCCGGGGGCCTCGGCGACGCCCGGCTGATCGTGCTCTGTGACGTCCGGAC
>CAZZWJ010000303.1:0-3829 GCA_964657875.1 uncultured Solirubrobacteraceae bacterium | reverse complement strand
CACCACGCCACCGCCGCGGGCACCGCCGCCGCCCACCAGGCCGGGGGCGAGCGCCGCAGCGCCGCCGCGCGCCGGATCGCGATCCTCAACGCCGGCGTCCGCCAGACCTCCGACCACGAGCACGTCGCCGCGCGCGCCGCGCACGCCCGCCATCACGCGGCGGCCCAGCTGGCCGCGACCTCCCGGGCGCACACGACCGCCGCCGCCACCTCGAGCACCGGCGTTCATCTTCTCGGCACGACCTCCGGCGTCCCTGCCCCGACCTCGTGGACGGGCATCGTCTCGGCGCAGTCCTCCCTCACCGGAGTGGTGCGCAACCTCGCGGGCCTGGATTCGGCCGGCGATCGGCCGCCGTCGTTCCTGATCCCGATCTACATGGAGGCGGGCCGCCGCTACCACGTGCCGTGGCAGGTGCTCGCCGCGATCAACTCGATCGAGAGCGACTACGGACGCAACCTGAACACCTCGAGCGCCGGCGCCGTCGGCTGGATGCAGTTCGAGCCCTCGACCTGGAAGCGCTGGGGCGTCGCCGCCGACGGGGTGAGCGAGGCCAATCCCTATGACCCGCGCGACGCGATCTTCGCCGCCGCCCGCTACCTACAGGCGGCCGGTGCCGCAACCGACCTGAGCAAGGCGGTGTTCGCCTACAACCACGCCGGCTGGTACGTCGACGAGGTGCTCCAGCGCGCCGAGGCGATCGCCCGCCACGTCCAGTACACGCGCGCCCGGGTGAGCCACCGCGGCGCGGTCACGGTCTCCTTCGACACCGCCCTGAAGGCCCATCCGCGCGTGAGCTACTCAAGCGGCGTGCTCTCGCACTACGACCGGCTGATCTCCGCCGCGAACATGGTGAGCGCCGCGAACTTCGCCTATCGGTGGGGCGGCGGTCACGAGCAGCCGGCGCGCTTCGGGCCCTTTGACTGCTCGGGCTCGGTCTCCTACGTGATGCAGCAGGCCGGCTACAAGGTCGACACGACAGTCGCCGCCGACGTCGGCGCCTGGAACCTGCCCGCGGGACCCGGCCGCGTGACCATCTTCTACAGCACGACGCACACCTTCATGCGGATCGACGGTCGTTTCTTCGGGACCAGCGGCTTCGCGCGGCCCGGCGGCGGCGCCGGCTGGTTTGACGTCAACCGCCTGCCGGCCTCCTACCTCGCCGGCTTCCGTGAGGTCCACGTCCCGAACCTCGGGGTCGACTCCTTCTCCGCCGACGCGGCGCCGGTGCTCGGCCGCGCCCCGCTCACCCCCCGCGCCCGTCAGGCCGCCCGCGAGCGGGCCGGCATGGCCGCCTACCGCGAGGCCCGGGCCGGCGACGTCGCCGACCAGGCGCTCCTTGAACGCCGCATGATCCAGGACCTCGTCGCCCGCGGACTGCACCTCCTGCAGCCCAGTCCCCAGCGCTGACGCGCCCGTCACGGGCGCGCACTCCACCCCGATCCGGCCCGCGATACCCATCTGAGCCCCCGGGCAGAATGCAGAGTGTGGCCGACCCGCCGAGGATCCCCGACGACCTCCCCGCGACGCTCGCGCTCGAGCGCCGGCTCGCACGGCTGCGCTTCGATCTGCACGACGGCCCCCAGCAGGAGATCCATCTGCTCGCCCAGGACCTGGCCCTGTTTCGCCGACAGCTCACGCCGATGATCGAGAGTCACCCCGATTCGCTGCGGATATTCGGTCGCCTCGACGATCTGGAGGCGCAGCTGATCGCGCTCGACACCGACCTGCGTCGCCTCATCACCTCGGCCGACTCACCGCTGGCCGGTGGGTCGCTTCCCGACGCGCTCGCCGAAGTCGCCGCGACGTTCACCGCGAGGACGGGGCTCGCGCCCCACTGCGAGGTGACCGGCGAGACCGACTCGCTCACCGACTCTCAGCAGATCGCCGTGCTCGCGCTCGTCCGGGAGGCGCTCGTCAACGTCCGCCGCCACGCCGGTGCCGAGCACGTGACGATCACGCTCACCGCGGGCGCGGATGCGATCGCGGTCGAGATCTCAGACGACGGGCGCGGCTTTGAGCCCGCAGTCGCCGGGCCGCGCGCCGCCGAAGGCGGTCACCTCGGGATGGTCGGTATGCGCGAGCGGATGCGGATGCTCGGCGGGCACACCGAGATCACGTCCGCGCCCGGGGGACCGACCGTCGTCGCGGCCACGCTGCCGCGCTGGCCGGTCACGCCGGCCGCCTGACGCCGATCCGCGAACCTGGCGCCACCGCGCCGAGCTGCACCGACCGCCCCCCCCCGGCCACCGCGCCGGCCCGACGCCCACGGCGGATCAGCCGATGCCGTGCTCCAGCGCGTAACGGACCGCACCGGCACGGTTGACGACACCGAGCTTGCGATAGATGTTGGTGAGATGGAACTTGATCGTGTGCTCGGAGATCCACAGGTCGCGGCTGATCGCGGCGGTGGTGAGCCCCGTGGCGACGGCGGACAGGATCGAGCGCTCGCGCTCGGTGAGCGCCGGGCGCTCGGCCGGGTCCGCTGCGTCGCCGGGGTTCGGCACGGCGATCGGGGCATGAAACACGGCACCGCTGGAGGCCTGGCGCAGAACCGAGGCGATGTCGACGGTGTGGGCGCTCTTGAGCACGTAGGCGTTGGCCCCGGCGCGCAGCGCGGCGTCGATCGTCGGGCGGTCGTCGCAGGCGGACAGGACGACGGTCTTGACCTCCGGCCAGTCATGGCGGATGTGCTGGATCGCATCGACGCCGGTGATGCCGGGCATCTTCAGGTCCATGAGCACGAGATCGGGCATGCGCCGTCCGATCAGCTGCATGAGCTCGGCGCCGCTGCGTGCCTCCCCGACGACCTCGATGTCGTCCACATGCTCCAGGGTCCGTCGGATCCCGGCGATGATGAGCGGATGATCGTCGGCGATGAGGACCTTGATCTGGTTGCGCAGGGGCGCAACTGCATCGATGTAGACCGGATCGGTGAGGGCCATATCTGCTCCTGTCCTGACGGGCGATCGCGGCGTCTCAGCGCCACTGGAGCATCTATCGGCAGCGGGGAACGCGGACTTGAACGCGGGCGCACCGGTCCCGGGTTCATCATCGGCGCGTGGAGCCCATGACCCCGCCGCACCTTCGTCTCAGCCGACCTGCCGGTTGGCGCAGGCTGGATGCCCGGCGATGAGGGTCGGGCGCCGCGAGGTGGCGTTCAGCCACCCGGACAAGTCGCTGTTCACCGCGCCCGCGATCAGCAAACTCGACCTCGCGCGCTACTACGAGACGGTCGCCGAGGCGATGGTGCCACTCGTGCGCGGCCGGCCGCTGGCCCTGCAGGCGTTCCCCGGGGGCATCGAGGGCACGGGGTTCTTCCTCAAGTCGCTGCCCGCCCACTTTCCCCCGTGGATCGGGAGGGCGACCGTCGATAAGCGCGGGGGCACGATCACCCACGTCGTCGCCGATGATGCGGCCACCCTCGTCTACCTCGTCGGCCAGAACGTCATCACCCCCCACGTGTGGCTGTCGCGCGCCGACGCCCCCCGGCGGCCCGACCGGGTGATCATCGATCTCGACCCCGCTCCCGGCGTCGGCTTTCCCGAGGTGCGGGCCGCCGCCCGGGAGGCCGGAGCGCGACTGCGTGACGCGGGCCTGGCCACCTACGCGATGGTCACCGGCTCCCGCGGGATCCACGTCGTCTGCCCCCTGCGGCGCGGACCCTCGTTCCCCGAGGCCCACCGCTTCACCCGCGCCATCGCCGAGTCGATGGTCGCCGCGGACCCGCAGCGACTCACCCTGCAATGGCATCGCGACGAGCGGGGGGCGCGGATCTACTTGGACGTCAACCGCGTCGCCTACGCCCAGCACGCGGTCGCGCCCTACGCGG
>CAZZWJ010000302.1:0-3832 GCA_964657875.1 uncultured Solirubrobacteraceae bacterium | reverse complement strand
GCGGAGACCATCTCGCCCGACGCGTTGCACATCGTGACGCCGGCGGAGATCGCCGGGAACGCGATCCGGGCACAGCCGTTTTCGTCGGCCAGCTCCACGCACCGGCGATATGCGGAGGCGAGCAGGGCCGGCTCGTCGTGGTCACCGCCGTGCCAGATCGGACCGACGGCGTGGATGACGAAACGCACGGCGAGCCGCCCGGCTCCGGTGATCTTCGCGTCACCGGTGTCGCATCCACCGAGACGGCGGCACTCCTCCAGCAGCGCCGGACCCGCCGCCGCGTGGATGGCGCCGTCGACGCCGCCGCCACCGAGCAGGCTGCGATTCGCGGCGTTGACGATCGCGTCGACCTCGTCGTCGGTGGTGATGTCGCCGCGACGCAGGGTGATCGAGTCCACGGTCAACTCAGGCCGAACTCTCGCGGCCGGCATCCCGGCGGACGCGATCGCCGTTCTTGAACTCCCGGGTCATCGGGTAGGGGTTTCCCGAGGGCTTGGCTCTCAAATCTCGGACGGCTGAAAGGAAACTGATGCAATATCGCCAGCTCGGACATTCCGGACTGAAGATCTCCGCGCTGACGCTCGGCACGATGGGCTTCGGCGGGGGTGGCAAGTTCAAGCAGGTCGGCGACACCGACCTGGCGGGCGCCCGCCGCCAGATCGACATGTGCCGGGAGGCCGGCGTCAACCTGATCGACACCGCCGACGTGTACTCCGACGGGCTCGCCGAGGAGATCGTCGGCGAGGCGATCAAGGACATCCGCGACGAGCTGCTGCTCGCGACCAAGGTGCGCTTCCCGATGGGCGCCGGCGGCCCCAACGACGAGGGACTCTCGCGCCACCACATCATCCGGGGCTGCGAGGACTCGCTGCGGCGACTGCAGACCGACCACATCGACCTCTACCAGGTCCACGAGTGGGACGGGATGACACCGCTGGAGGAGACCCTGCAGGCGCTGTCGCTGCTCGTCGAGCAGGGAAAGGTCCGCTACGTCGGCGTCTCGAACTTCGCCGGCTGGCAGATGCTCAAGACGCTCGGGATCGCCGAGCGCGACAACCTGCCGAAGTTCGTCTCCCAGCAGATCTACTACTCGCTGCAGGAGCGGTCCGCCGAGTACGAGCTGATCCCCGCCGCCCTGGATCAGGGCATGGGGACGCTCGTCTGGAGCCCGCTTGCCGGAGGCCTGCTGTCGGGCAAGTACCGCCGGGGCCAGGACGCCCCCGAGGGCTCACGCCACCTGTCGGAGTGGAGCGAGCCGCCGGTCTACGACGAGGACGGCCTCTACGACACGATCGACGTGCTCGTCGAGATCGCCGAGTCCCATGGCGTCTCCGCGGCCCAGGTCGCGCTCGCGTGGCTGCTCACCCGTCCGAGCATCGCCACCGTGATCGTCGGCGCGCGCACCGAGGAGCAGCTCGCCGACAACCTGAAGGCGGCCGACCTCACGCTCACCGGCGATGAGATCACCCGCCTGGAGGAGGTGAGCCGGCCGGACCTGCTCTACCCCTACTGGCACCAGATGATGACCGCGGCCGACCGGCTCTCGGAGGCCGACCTGTCCCTGATCGGACCCCACCTGGCCCAGGCCTAGCCGCCGGCGGGGGCGTCCGGCCACCCGGTCGGGCGTTCCCACACCGACACGTGAGACTCGCGATCGGCGCCGAACGGCGTCCCGCTCCAATCGGTGTGCGCTCGCGCGTGCGCGGGGCGGGGCGGGGCGCTCTGACGCCAGGTCGATGCGGAGGGGACTGAGATAACACTGATTTGTGTTATCTCAGCGATCTTAGTAGTATGTGCTCGTGCCGACCGACGCCGAGCTCACGTTCGCCGACCACGCCGGGCGCCTGTACGCCCGCCGCTACGGGATGCCGCCGATGGTGGGGCGGCTGCTGGGCTACCTGGCCGTCTGCGAGCCGCGCGCGCAGAGCATCGGCGAGCTCGCCGAGTCGTTGCTGGCGAGCCGCAGCGCGATCGCGGGCGCGGTCAAGGCGCTGGAGGCGATCGGCCTCATCCGGCGCTCGCGCGCCGCCGGCGAGCGCATGGATCGGGTGTGCATCGACATGTCGAGCTCGCGCGCGACCGGGTTCGACATCTCCGAATACGCCGAGCAGGGCGACCTCGCGCGGGAGGGCCTGGACACCGTCCTGGCGGACGCGTCGCCGGAGCGCCGTGCGGTGCTGCTCGAATGGGCGGCGTTCGCCGACTTCCTCGTCGAGCGGCTGCCGATGCTCGAACAGGAGTGGACGGCACACCGCGACGCGTTGCGCGCGGCCGATCAGCTCCCGGGAGGCTCGCGATGAGCCCCGTCACGCCCGATCGCGCCCGCGCGGGCGACGGGGCGCGCCCACCGGCGATCGTCGCCCGGGGCGTTCGCAGGTCCTTCGGCGAGCACCGGGTCCTCGACGATGTGTGCCTCACCGTGGCCGAGGGCACGGTGTTCTCGCTGCTCGGCCCCAACGGCGCGGGCAAGACGACGATGGTGCGGATCCTGTCGACCCTGATCGAGGCCGACGCGGGTGAGATCACCGTCGACGGACATGACCTGAGGACCGACGCGGCCGCCGTGCGCGCCGCGATCGGAGTCACCGGCCAGTTCTCCGCAGTCGACAACCTGCTCACCGGCGCGGAGAACCTGCGCCTGATGGCCGATCTGCGCCATCTCGGGCGCCGTGCCGGATCGCGCCGCGTCCAAGAGCTGCTCGAGCGCTTCGAGCTCGTCGAGGCGGCCGACTCGCCGCTGTCGACCTACTCGGGCGGGATGCGCCGCCGTCTGGACCTCGCGATGACGCTCATCGGCGACCCCCGGGTGATCTTCCTCGACGAGCCGACCACCGGGTTGGATCCGCGCAGCCGTCGCACGATGTGGCAGATCATCGGCGAGCTCGTCGCCGACGGCGTGACGATCCTCCTCACCACCCAGTACCTCGACGAGGCCGACCGGCTCGCGGATCGCATCGCCGTTCTCGATCACGGCCGCATCGTCGCCGAGGGCAGTCCGGCCGAGCTCAAGCAGCAGGTCCCCGGTCGCCACGTCGAGCTGCGCTTCGCCGAGCCGGGTCCGCTGCGCGCCGCCGCGGCGGTGCTCGAGCTCGCACCGCCCCCCGACGGAGGACTCGCGCTCCAGGTGCCCAGCGACGGCAGCCTCGCCTCGCTGCGCCGCCTGCTCGCCCGGATGGACGACGCGAGGGTGGAGGTCGCGGATCTCTCGATCCACACCCCCGACCTCGACGACGTCTTCTTCGCGGTGACCGGCCACCCGACCACCGAGCCCCCGAGCGCGGAGGTCCGCCCGCGATGACCGCCCTCGCCTACGCCGTCGGCGACTCGACGACGATGCTGCGCCGCAACCTCAAGCACCAGCTGCGCTACCCGTCGGTGACGGTGATGCTCGTCGCCATGCCGATCGTGTTCCTGCTGCTGTTCGTCTACGTGTTCGGCGGGCAGCTCGGCGCCGGCCTCGCCTCCCGGCCCGCCGCCCACGGCGATCGTGGCGCCTACCTGACCTACGTCGTGCCGGGCATCCTGATGATGGCGGTCGCATCGACCGCGCTGGGCACGGCCCTGTCGGTCGCGATGGACATGACCGAGGGGATCATCGATCGCTTCCGCACGATGGCGATCGCCCGCGGGGCGGTGCTCACCGGTCATGTCCTGGGCAGCCTGATCCAGACCCTGATCGGGCTCGCGGTCGTGCTCGGCGTCGCCCTGGCGCTCGGCTACCGATCGTCGGCCGGCCCGGCCGACTGGCTGGCGGCCGCCGGCGTCCTCGCGCTCTTCGGGTTCTCGCTCATCTGGCTGTCGGCGGCCCTGGGCCTGGCGGCCAGGAGCGTCG
>CAZZWJ010000301.1:0-3841 GCA_964657875.1 uncultured Solirubrobacteraceae bacterium | reverse complement strand
CGCGGTGCTCGACGCGGGCGCGCAGCGGGCGATCCTCGGCACCGCCGCGCTGCGCGACCCCGGGTTCGCCCGGACGATGGTCGCCACCCACGGTGCCGCCGCGATCGTGGTCTCCGTCGATGTCCGCAGTGGACGCGTCGCGGCTGCGGGGTGGACGGAGCAGACCGAGGTCACGGCGCCGGCGATGCTCGCAACGCTGCGCGACCATGACGTCAGCCGGTTCGTCTACTCGAGCATCGACCGCGACGGAGTGCTCGCCGGCCCGGACTTGGTCGAGCTCCGGCGCGCCTGCGCGGTCGTTCCCGATTGCGAGGTCGTCTACTCCGGGGGGGTGGCGAGCGTCGAGCAGCTGGCACAGCTGCGCGGACTGGGGCTCCCGCCGCTGCGCGGCGTGATCGTCGGCACCGCGCTCTTCGAGGCCCGGCTCACCGTCGGCGAGGGCCAGGCGGCGCTCGACGGTCCGGCCGGCTGATGCACTACGCGCGCGTCATCCCGTGCCTGGACGTGAGCGGCGGCCGGGTCGTCAAGGGCGTCGGGTTCGTCGACCTGCGCGACGCCGGGGATCCCGTCGAGCTCGCCGCCCGCTATGACGCGGCCGGCGCCGACGAGGTGGTGCTGCTCGACATCACCGCGACCTCCGACACCCGGGCGACCGTCGTCGAGCTCGCCCGGCGCGTCGCCGACGAGCTGTTCGTGCCGTTCACGATCGGCGGCGGGATCCGTTCGGTCGCCGACGCCCAGGCGGTGCTCGACGCGGGCGCCGACAAGGTCTCGGTGAACTCGGCGGCGCTGCGTCGTCCCGAGCTGCTCGACGAGCTGGCGGCCCGCTTCGGGGTGCAGTGCGTCGTGCTCGCGATCGACGCCAAGGCGCGATCGGGATCCGGATCCGCCGGTGAGCCCGGCTGGGAGGCGTATCTCGCCGGCGGCCGGGAGCCGACCGGGCGTGACGCGGTCGCCTGGGCGACGGAGGGGGCGACCCGCGGGGCGGGGGAGATCCTGCTCACGTCGATGGATCGCGACGGGACCCACGCCGGCTATGACCTGGCACTCACCCGCGCGGTCGCCGAGGCGGTCGGGGTGCCGGTGATCGCCTCCGGTGGGGCGGGGTCGATCGACGACCTCGCGGCGGCCCTGGAGGCGGGCGCGGACGCGGTGCTCTGCGCCTCGATCCTGCACGACGGGGAGCACACCGTCGCCGAGGTGAAGACGGCGCTCGCCGCGGCGGGCGCCCGGGTCCGCCTCGGCGGACCGGCGAACGACGCCTAAGCGGCTTCTTCGACGTATCCGGCCGCTGCGCACGTATCGCAGTACGCGGCGGGCGGGACACGGGGCTCGTAGCAGCCGGGACGGCAGCAGGTGGACGACCGCTTGGGCCGACCGCGACCGATGCGAGCCGCCGCCGCGTCCTTGAGCTCCTCGCGCATGCGATCCAGCTCAGCCGCGTGCTCGGCGCAGAAACGGCGTCCGGGCTCGACGTTGCTCTGACAGTGGCTTCCGCTCTTGCAACGCATCAGGAGCCGCACTCTAGCAAGCGGTGACAACTCCGCAAGCCTCAGCGGCGAGCCGCGCGGCGGCGGCGGTGGTGCGTCGACGTGCGAGCACGGCCGGCGATTCGAACGCGGGCCCGGGCTCGGACGCGAGGGAGCATCTCATAGATCGATCCCTCGCCGATGAGGAAGATCGCATGGGTGTCGGCGACCGCCGGGGTGAACGCCCCGTCATGGAAGCTGTACCGGGATTGCCCGGTGGTGAGGTCGAGCCCCGCGGTGGTGTGGTCGGCGAGGTCTGAGTAGAAGACGAGGTTGCCGATGACGACCGCGGAGCCGGAGATCTTCCCGCCGGCATGATGGCGCCAGCGCACCGCGCCCGTCTGCGCGTTGAACGCGTAGAGGTAACCGTCGTAGGAGCCCGCGTAGACGGTCGGACCGCCGCCCCGGGGGTCGGCGATGGCCGCCGAGGAGTAGATGTAGGCGCCCGTCGCGGTCGCCCACGCCAGCGCGCCGTCACGGGCGCCGAAGGAGTACATGCGCCCGTCGGTGCTGCCCATGTAGACGCGCCCGTAGGCGACGGCGGGGGTCGCGTAGAAGGACCCGGAGCCGAGTCCGAAGTGCGCGCCCTCGGTCGACACCGCCCACACCTGATGACCGTCGCCGGCCCGCACCGCGTAGGCGCGCCCCGTGTAGTCGCCGAAGAACAGATCGCCGTGCCACAGCGCGGGGCCGCCCTTGATCGCGCCGCGGGCCCGGTAGGTCCACTCCACGTGGCCGGTGTGGATGTTCAGCGCATACAGCGTGCCGCCGCTGTCGCCGAAGTAGACGCTGTGGCCGCTCACGATCGGCGGCGACTCGCTGCCGGCGGCCAGCGGCTTTGACCAGACGACCCGACCGGTCCGCATCGAGAGGGCGACGAAGCGCCCGCCGCCGGGGGAGTGCGTGTGATCTGAGAGCACCGGCATGAGCACGAGGCCGGCGCCGGCGGCGATCGCCGGGGTGGCGGCGGCGAGGGTGCCGAGCGGGCGCCTCCAGACCGTCTTGCCGGTGGCGTCGTCGAGCTTGTGGGCGACGCCGCTGTCGTCGAGGAAGTACATCCCGTCGCCGTCGAGGGCCGGCGGGAACTCGAGCAGCGCCCCGCCGCTGTAGTGCCAGCCCTCGTGCAGCGGGGGGCGAAGGTCGGCGGGGGCGAGGAAATCCCGGGTGCGGGTGGCGGTGTAGCCGTACCACGGCCACTGAAACGCGGCGGCGCGATGGGCCTTGGCCGCCGGGGTCGGCCGGGTGGTGGCGGCGGTGGTCGGCGCGGTGAACTGCAGGTCGGGATGGGAGACGTCGCCCGGCTTGGCGAGCACGACCACCAGCGCCGCGACCCCCAGCCCGACGACCACGACGAGGACCGCGATCAGCGCGCGCCAGAGCCGTCGACGCGGGAGCCACCTCATGCCGGGCGATGCTATCGGCGCCCGGCAGGCGCGATGATGGCGTCAGCGATGGCGCTCGTCGACCCCTCCCGACTCACCGCCCGGCTGGAGGCGCTGCCCGGCGCCGGACGGCTGCTGCGAGCGGTCGAGGCGGGAGACGAGGAGGTCTACCTCGTCGGTGGCGCGGTGCGCGACCTGTGGCGGGGCGGCGCGCCGGTCGACTTCGACCTCGCCGTCGTCGGCGACGTCGGCGCGCTCGCGGGCCGGCTCGGCTCCCGCGTGCGGCCCCACGAGCGGTTTCAGACCGCGACCGTCGAGGGTCCCGAGCACCCGCGCTATGACCTCGCCGCCACTCGGTCGGAGGTCTACGCCACGCCCGGCGCGCTCCCCGACGTCACCCCAGCGGGGATCGAGACGGATCTGCGCCGGCGGGACTTCACCGTCAACGCGCTCGCGCTGGGACTCGGCGGGCCCCGCCGCGGCGAGCTCGTGTCGGTCCCCGGGGCCGCGGACGACGTCGCCGCGGGACGGCTTCGCGTCCTGCACGAGAAGAGCTTCACCGAGGACCCGACCCGGCTGCTGCGCCTCGCCCGCTACGCCGGGCGGCTCGCGTTCGAGATCGAGTCCGGGACCGAGGCGCTCACGCGGGCGGCGGTCGCCGGTGGGGCCCTGGAGACCGTGAGTGGACCCCGGCTCGGGGCCGAGCTCGAGCTGCTGGCCGGGGACGGGGGCGCGGTGGCGGGCTTCGGCGTGCTGCGGGGGCTCGGGATCGACGCCGCGATCACGCCCGGGTTCGGGCTGGCGGCGCCCGAGGCGGAGCTGGCCCGCCGTGCGCTGGCGCTGCTGCCCGGCGACGGCGACCCGATCGCCCTGCTGCTCGGCCTCGCCACGCGGGGCGTGGGGGACACAGGCGTCGTCAGTTCCCTGCTG
>CAZZWJ010000300.1:0-3862 GCA_964657875.1 uncultured Solirubrobacteraceae bacterium | reverse complement strand
CGCGCGGAGCGGGCGGCCCGGGCCACGGCGGAGGCCGCCGAGCTCGTCGAGCCCGACCTCGAGCGCGACGCCTCCGCGGCGCCCGCCCCCGATGGCGCCCCCGGGCCGCGCGCGGATCGCGAGGCGCGCCCTCGTCGCCCCGCCCGCACGCCGCCACCGGCGCCCGCCCGTCGCGGCGGCTCGGAGCTCGTGTCGCGGATCCTCGTCGCCGTCCCGTTGGCGATCGTCGCGATCGTCTTCGTCGACATCGGCGGCCTCGCCTTCGCGCTGCTCATGGCGGTCGTCGGCGTCCTGTGCCTGATCGAGCTCTACCGGATGCTCGACCGGTGGTCCCCGGTGGCCGTCGTCGGGTACGGGTTCGCGGTCGCGATGGCGCTCGCCGCTCGCTACGGCACCGATCACAACGTGCTCGAGCTCGCGGTGGCGGCCATCCCGGTGACGTTCCTCGCGGTCATGTGGGACGGCGGGGAGCGCCTGGCGACCGTCTCGATCGCGGGGACGCTGCTCGGGATCTTCTGGATCGGACTCGGCTTCGCCCATGCCGAGCTCCTGCGCCAGCTTCCCCACGGCAACGCGATCGTCCTCGACGTCATGGTCGGGACGTTCCTCGCCGACGTCGGCGCCTACTTCGGGGGGCGGATGTTCGGCCATCGCCTGCTCGCACCGGGGATCTCACCCAAGAAGACCGTCGAGGGCCTCGGCCTCGGCATGCTCACCGCGATCGTCGCGGTGTTCGTCGCCGGTCGCTTTCAGCAGACGTGGCTCACCGAGGGCGACTCGCTCGCGCTGGGGCTCACGATCGCCGTCCTGGGACCGATCGGCGACCTGTTCGAGTCGCTGGTCAAACGCGACGCGGGCGTCAAGGACGCGGGCACGCTGTTCCGGGCCCACGGCGGCGCCCTGGACCGGTTGGACGCCGTCGTCTTCACCGTCGTCGGCTCCTATTACGTGTGGGCCGCGCTGGTGCACTGATGGCGCCGGCGCGAACCTAGACTCAGAGCGCGATGGCACAACGGGTGGTGATTCTCGGATCGACGGGCTCGATCGGCGTGCAGGCGCTCGACGTCGTCGCGCGCGCGGCCGGTGAGCTTGAGATCGTCGGGCTGTCGGCCGCCACCGACGCGGCGACCCTGATCGAGCAGGCCCGCCGTTTCGGGGTGACGCGGATCGCGCTCGCCGACGGTGACGCCGCCGCCCGGGCGGCCGAGATCTGGACCGACGGGGAGGTCCTGTCCGGCCCCGACGGGATCGTCAGCCTCATCACCGAGAGCCCCTGCGATCTCGTGCTCAACGCGATCGTCGGCTCCGCCGGCCTGCTGGCGACCGTCGCCACGCTCGGGGAGGGGATCGATCTCGCGCTTGCCAACAAGGAGTCGCTGGTCGTCGGCGGTGAGCTCGTCACCCAACTCGCGGAGGCCACCGGCGCCGCGATCATCCCCGTCGACTCCGAGCACTCGGCGCTGCATCAGCTGCTGCATCAGTCCCCACCCACCCCCGGGGCGGTGCGGGGGCTGACGATCACGGCGTCGGGGGGACCGTTTCGCGGCCGCCGCCGCGACGAGCTCGCCGAGGTGACGATCGAGCAGGCGCTCGCCCACCCGACGTGGGCGATGGGCGGCAAGATCACGATCGACTCGGCCACGCTCATGAACAAGGGCCTGGAGGTGATCGAGGCCCATCACCTGTTCGGGACGCCCTATGAGCAGATCGACGTCGTCGTGCACCCGCAGTCGATCATCCACGGCCTCGTCTCGCTGTGCGACGGGGCGACGCTCGCGCACCTCGGCTATCCCGATATGCGGGTGCCGATCGCCTACGGACTGCACTATCCCGACCGCGTCGACGTGCCGCTGGCGACGCTCGACCTGGTGTCGCTGGGATCACTCACGTTCGAGGCCGTCGACCACGAGACGTTCCCCTGCCTGCGCCTGGCCCGGGAGGCGGGCATCGCCGGCGGCACCGCGCCGTGCACGCTCAACGCCGCCAACGAGATCGCCGTGCACGCGTTCCTGCAGGGTCGCCTCGCGTTCGTGGCGATCTCCCAGGTGATCGAGGACACCCTCGAGCGCGCCCCCCGACCACCCGTGCACTCCTTCGACTCACTCGCCGCCGCC
This sequence comes from uncultured Solirubrobacteraceae bacterium, assembly GCA_964657875.1. Classification (GTDB taxonomy): domain Bacteria; phylum Actinomycetota; class Thermoleophilia; order Solirubrobacterales; family Solirubrobacteraceae; genus Palsa-465. The sequence continues at coordinate 1,748 of CAZZWJ010000300.1, read as the reverse complement.
GACGGCGAGGCCCGGCGGATCGCCGCCGAGCTCGTGGACGCCGCGGCTTAGCCGATTCATAGACGCCGCTGCGAGACTGACTCCCCGCTTCCTCCATGGACTACGTCTACGCGTTTCTGGGCTTCGTCGCCCTGATCATCCTCCACGAGGCCGGCCACTTCACCGCTGCCAAGGCGGTGGGGATGCGGGTCGAGCGCTTCTGCCTGTTCTTCCCGCCGCTCGTGGTCAAGGTGCGCCGCGGGGAGACCGAGTACGGGATCGGCGCGATCCCGCTCGGCGGCTACGTGAAGATCACCGGGATGTCGCCGCACGAGGAGATCGCGCCCGAGCTGCTGCCCCGCGCCTACTACAACCAGCCGGTGTGGAAGCGGATCGTCGTGATCGCCGCCGGCCCCGCGGTCAACATCGTGCTCGCGATCGTGATCGTGTGGGTGATCCTGCTCTCCGTCGGCCAGCAGACCGGCTTGGCCAGTCATAACGTCGCCTCCGTCGCCCGCGGTGGCGCCGCCGCCCACGTGCTGCGGGCCGGGGACGAGATCGTCGCCGTCAACGGCACCCCCGGCACGGTGACCGCGATCCAGCACGCGATCCAGAGCGACCGCTGCGCCGGCGCCCAGGTCAACGGCTGTCTCGGCGCGCGGCCGGTGAACCTGACGATCCGCCGTCACGGCCAGGTGCGCCACGTCGCCCTGCGTCCGCGCCGGGAGACGCTGAAGGTCGGACCGCGTCAGACCGAGACCGCGATGTTCATCGGGATCTCGTTCGGCGCGGCGGTGCATCACCTGAGCTTCTTCGCCGCCGGCTCACAGTCGGTGACGAAGCTGTGGTCGGTGAGCAAGCAGACGGTCTCGGCGGTCGTGCGCATCTTCCAGCCCAAGGACCGCAAGAAGCTCAGCGGCGTGGTCGGGACCTACGACGTCACCGCCCAGTACTTCCAAGCCGGGGCTACCGACGCCTTCACGGTCCTCGCGCTCATCTCCCTGTCGCTGGGCATCATCAACCTGTTCCCGTTCCTGCCCCTCGACGGCGGTCACATCTTCTGGGCGGTCGCCGAGAAGGTCCGCGGCAAGCGGATCCCGTTCGTGGTGATGGAGCGCGCCGGCATCGTCGGCTTCGTGTTGATCCTCATCCTGTTTGCGATCGGCCTCTCCAACGACGTCACCAACATCTCCAACGGATCCCTGAACGTCCGCTGAGCCCAGATGGTCGGCGCGTTTCCCCAGAGCACGCTGCAGGTGTCGATCTCCGGCCCCCGGCAGGCCGACCGGGCGCTCACGATCCAGGCCGTCGGGCGCAACGCCGCTCAGGACTTCGAGCTGCGGCCGGTCGACTACGGGCTGCAGCTGATCGTCACCGACCCGGCGATCCTCCCCGGCCCGTGCGCCGGCTCCGAGCCCGCGGAGCTCGTGAAGATCATGAGCGTGAGCGGCGGCGGTTCGCTGCTCACCTACGACGACCTCCCGGAGGGTGCCGCCGGCCCGTTCTCGGTGCGTGAGCCCTATGAGCCGATCGGCTCCGGGCCGCTGCAGGTCTGCGCCTACTCCGAGTGGCGTCACGAGGAAGCCGCCGCGGCCCAGGTCAACGTGCAGATCACCCCCGCACCGCGGCCGCCGCGGTCGCTGAGCGCGCCGGTGATCCACCGCTCCCACGACGTGCTCACCTGCTCGCGCGGGCGCTGGAGCGGCGCGCCGACCCGCTTCACGTATCGCTGGCGCGTCTCCGGCGGCCGTCTCGGCCCCGCCCACGCG
>CAZZWJ010000299.1:0-3865 GCA_964657875.1 uncultured Solirubrobacteraceae bacterium | reverse complement strand
CAACCCGATCACGGCGAGACCGACGAGCATCCCGAAGCCGGTCTGGACGACGAGGTCGATGCCGTCGAGGTGGGAGCGGATGCCGAGCACGAGCTCGGTGGCGATGATGATCGCGACCGCCGACCACACCGCGACGGTGACCCCGAGGTGCAGTGGGGCACCGGTGAGCCCACAGGCGACGAGCGCCACCAGCGGGCCGACGGCGCCGGCGACGACCGGGATCTCGTGGCGGGCGGCGGCGCCGAGGCCGCCGACCGTGAAGTGATGGCCGCCGCCGGCGCGGTGCCCGACGTACTCGGAGTAGGAGATCGCCAGCCAGTAGACGACCAGCGCGACGGCGACCGCGCCGGCGGTCTCCGGGTAGGTCTCCCGGCCGGGGCTCTCGGCGGCGAGCAGCGTCGCCACCAGGATCGTGCCGTAGACGTAGCCGCCGGAGTTCTCGGGCACGGTCGGTCGATCCCCCGGCGAGAAGGACCCGGTCAGCGACCGGGACCGCGCCGGCGCGGTCGCATCGTCGCCCGGGCGTCCTCGGTGCGGATCAGCGCCCACGCGGCGAGCGCCCCCATCAGCGCGAGCCCCGCGTCGACGAGATAGGCGGCGTGAAAGCCCCCCAGCCCGCCGGAGCCCGCAGCGACGACCGTGGTGAGGATCGCCACCGCGATCGCGATCGACGCCTGGCGCTGGGTGTTGTAGATCGCGGAGGCATGGGCGATGTCGCGCTTTGAGACGTGGGTGAACATCGCCGCCTGCACGGCGAGGATGTTGCCACCGTTGCAGAGGCCGGCGAAGAACATCGCCAGGCGCACCCACCACAGGTTCGTTCCCGGGTCCACGAACCAGAAGCAGGCGAGCACGATCGCGAGGCCCAGCCCGGCCCCGCCGGCGAGCACCCGCGGCCCGAGGCGTGGGTACAGGCGCCCGAGTGACTGGGAGGCGACGATGACCCCGACCGCCTCGACGAACGTCGTCAGCCCCGAGCTCACCGGCGACTGGTGCAGGACGTCCTGGAGGAAGATCGGGGTGAGGTAGAGGCTGCCCAGAAACGAGCCCAGGCAGAAGCCGACCACGACGTTGGTGGCGCGGAACAGCCGGTCTCCGAGCAGCCGCAGGCGCAGCAGCGGGTCGGCCTCATGAAGCGACAGGCGCACGAAGGCGACGAGCGCGAGGATCCCGGCCACGCCGGTGATGAGGATCGGCGGCGAGGCCCAGCCGCGGACCTCGCCCTCGCTCACCGCGTACATGAGCAGCGACAGTCCGGCGCCGGAGAGCACGAGGCCGCGGACGTCCAGGCGCCCGGACCGATTCGGGCGGTCCTCACGCAGGAAGAGCTGGGAGAAGATGACCATCGCCACGCCGACCGGGAGGTTGATGTAGAACACCCACCGCCAGGACAGGTCCTGGGTGAACAAGCCGCCGAGCACCGGCGCGATGCCCGGGCCGATCAGGACCGGCACGATCAGCGTCCGGGAGACCGCCGCCCGCCGCTCGGGCGGGAACGTGCGGTAGAGCATCGCGACCCCCATCGGCGTGAGCAGCCCGCCGCCGAGGCCCTGCAGGGCGCGGAAGGCGATCAGCTCGTCGAGGTTCTGGGCCAGTCCGCACAGCGCCGAGGCGACGGTGAACATCCCCAGCGCCATCACGAACGTCCGCTTGTTGCCGATCCGATCCCCGAGCCAGCCGCTGGCCGGGATCACCACGGCGAGCGTGAGCAGGTACGCGATCACCGTCCACTGGACGCTCGTCAGCGACGCGTGGAAGTCACGTCCGAGCGTCGGCAGCGCGACGTTGACGATGTGCATGTCCATCGCGGTCATGAACATCCCGGTGACGTAGGCGACCGCGACGGCGACCGTCTGGGGGATCGCCGGGCGCCGGGCTCCAGGTCCGCCCGCAGGCGGAAGATCGTCGCTGCGCGCCGAGCCCGGTGCGCCGCGTCCGCCCTCCCGAACGGTGGTGGAGGAGGCGGTGGCGGCGATCTCGGCGGATGACATCAGGCCGAGTCATTGTGCGTCGGCGCTCGGGCCGCCGGCCCGTGATGTCAGGGTTCAGACACTGAGGCGGCCTGCCTCGCCGCTCCCCCGCGCCGGCGTCCGAGGCCGTTTCCGGCGAACACCCAGGTGGCCAGCGCGACGTAGCGACACGCCGTCGCCACCAGGCTCGCCGCGATGAGCACGCTCACCTCGACCACCGCACCGGGGTGGGGATCGGCCCCCCGCAGCACCGCGAGCGCACCGTCGGTGAGCCCGAGCGTGATCAGGTAGACGAGCGCGCCGGCCGCCTGCTGGCGCCAGAAGCCGTCACGGCCGCGGATCGAGAACGCCCACCAGCGGTTGGCCAGCGTGTTGGCGACGCCGGTGATGGCGAGGGCGAGCGCGTTGGCCGCGACCGCGCCCAGGCCACCGCGGAGCAGCAGGTAGAGCAGCGCGTAGGCGATCGTCGAGGCGATGCCGATGGTGAGAAACCGCGGCAGCGGCGCGTCGAAGCGCAGCCGGATGACGCCGCGCAGATCGGTGAGGGCGGTCGAGACGATGTCGACCCGGGAGTCGGGATCGTCGACCCAGTCGACGGCGACCTCGTGGATGCGCATCCCGCGCCGCTGGGCGGCGATCAGCATCTCGGTGTCAAAGAACCATCCGTCGTCGGTGACCGTGGGCAGAAGCTCCCGGGCGGCCGTGGCGGTGAGCGCCTTGAAGCCGCACTGGGCATCGGAGAAGCGCGCCCGCAGGCTGATCGCGAGCAGGCGGTTGTAGGCGCGGGAGATGAACTCGCGCCGGGGTCCCCGGGTGACCCGGGAGCCGCGGCTGAGACGGGTGCCGATCGCGACCTCGCTGTGGCCGCTGAAGAGCGGCGCGACGAGCGGCGCGAGCGCCCGCAGGTCGGTGGACAGGTCGACGTCCATGTAGGCGAGCACCGCGGCGCCGCTGTGGCCCCAGGCGTGGCGCAGCGCGTGGCCGCGCCCCTTGCGCGCGAGGTGCAGGACGTCGGTGCGATCCAGCCGCCGCGCCAGCCCGCGGGCAACCGCGAACGTGTCGTCGTCGGAGGCGTTGTCGGCGATCACGATCCGCCAGTCGTAGGGGAAGTCGCTCTCGCCGAGAAATCGGTGCAGGCGCTGGACCGACTCAGCGAGGACGCGCTGCTCGTTGTAGACGGGGATGACGATGTCGACCCGGTCCCGGGCGCGGCGGGACTCGGGCGAATCGGCGCGCACGGACGCCGCGGGTGGCGAGAAGGTCATGCGCTGACCTTCTCGCGTCCGCCCAAGACGACGCTATGAGCCGCCTAAGAGCGACGTGTGAAGACCGGCGTGGACCGCGGCGACACCGCAGGCGCCGAGCAGCGCGAGCACCGGCGCGAGGTCGACGGGCGTGTTCCGGCCGCAGTGGTAGCGGCGCGCCGGATCGCCGATGCCGGGCTTGACGTAGACGATGATGCCGGCGCCGGCGGTGATGATCGCGGCGGTGGCGGCGGCGAGTTCGGCCGCGCAGTCACAGGCGAGGGAGCCGAAGGCGTCGCCGAGCAGACACGCGGCGTGCACGTGCACGAGCGGTCGCGGGCTACCCGTCGGGTCACCGTGCAGGAGCGCGAGCACCGATCCGTCGTCACCGGGCGCCGCCGGGCTCGTCGCGCCCGGCTCCCCGAGCGCGACCGCTCGAAACGTGGCGCCCGCCATCGGCAGCTCGCACTCGACGAGCCGTCCCTGGGTGCGGCGGGCGACGGCCCGGGCGCGGATCTCCGCCGAGGAGACGACCGGCAGGCGCGCGAGCGCCCTCACCGACCGGGCCTGGGCGAGGGAGACGGGCGTCCCGTCAGTCCCGGTCACCGGTCCGAGCGCCACCGCCGGCGCGCCGCCGCCGCCGCCGCCGCC
>CAZZWJ010000298.1:1135-3869 GCA_964657875.1 uncultured Solirubrobacteraceae bacterium | reverse complement strand
CCGATCGATCTTCTCCCGCAGATAGCGGATGTAGACCTCGACGACGTTTGAGCGGGTGTCGAGATGTCCGCCCCACGCCAGGTCGAGCAGCTCAAAGCGGGAGAACACGCGCCCGGGATCGCTCATCAGCGTCTCCAGGACGGCGAACTCCCGGCGTGAGAGATCGATCGCGTGCTCGGCGCGGTGCACCTGATGGCGCGCGGAATCCAGGCGCAGGTCCCCGGAGGTGAGCACCACGCCGCGGCTGATCGGACCGCGCCGGGTCACCGCGCGCAGCCGGGCGAGCAGCTCCCGGAAGGAGAACGGCTTGGCCAGGTAGTCGTCGGCTCCGCAGTTGAGCCCGTGGACGCGGTCGTCGACCGAGTCCCGCGACGACAGGATCAGGATCGGCGCCTCGACGTGCTCGGCGCGGATCGCGCGGCACACCTGAAAGCCGTCGACGTCGGGCAGCGTGACCTCGGTGACGATCGCCGTGTACTCGGTCGCGGTCGCCCGCTCGATCGCCTCCCGGCCGCTGGAGACGTGGTCGGCGAAGATCGAACCGGTGGCCATGCCCTTGACGAGGATCGACGCGAGGCGGCGGTCGTCGTCGGCGATGAGGACTCTCATGGACATACCATCACCGACTCGAGCCCCGGTGGGAAGGACTTCGTGGCGAAGATCATTCTCAGGGCCGATCTCAATCCAACCTGAGAATGAGGTGAGAGACCCCAGCGTCAGCCGCCGGTCGTGACCGAACGTACGGCCGCTTCACGATCGGGCTCCGGCGCGCCACAATCCGACGATGAGCGGATCCTCCGACGCGGTCATCGCCGACTGGCTGCATGACCGCACCTCACCGCTGATCGCCTGGGCCCAGCGCCACCCACGCGCCCTCGATCTGCTCGCCGCGACGACGATCGCGGTGACGAGCCTGATCGGGATCGCGGTGCAGGGACACCGGCTGCAGCGCCTGGACGTCGTCGTGTTCTGCTTCGCCCTGCCGGCGCCGCTGCTCACGCGGACGATCGACCGCCGTCTCGCCTTCGGGCTCGTCGTGCTCGTCGCCCTCGCGCAGTGGCTCATCTCCACCCCGCAGCTGGCCGACGCGTCGGTGCTCGTCGCGCTCTTCTGGGTGGCCCTGGACGGCGAGCTGACCGAGATGGCGCTCGCCGGAGCGGTCGCGGAGGCGGGCGCGGTGATGGCGGCCCTGCATTGGTCACCTGATCAACCGGTGAAGGTGGGGGTCGGGCTCAGCGGGCTGTGGGTCGCCGCCGGCGGCCTCGGCGTCGCGATCCGTCAGCGCCGGGCGGTGGTGGCCTCGATGCAGGAACGCGCCGCCCGCCTGGAGCTGCAGCGCGACCAGGAGGGCCGGCTCGGCGCCGCCGCCGAGCGGGCGCGGATCGCCCGGGAGATGCACGACATCGTCTCTCACAACCTCACGGTGATGATCGGGCTCGCCGACGGGGCCGTGTATGCGCTGCAGGGATCCCCGGACACGGCGCTGACGGCGATGGCACGGGTCGCGGGGACCGGCCGGGAGGCGCTCGATGAGATGCGCCGGCTGCTCGGTGTCCTGCGCGAGGAGCCCGCGGACGCCCGGCCCTATGAGCCCCAACCCGGCCTGGATCGGCTCGACGATCTGCTCGGGCGCGTGGAGGCCGCCGGGATCCCCGTCTCGATCGAGCTCAGCGGTGACCCCCACGCGCTGTCGGACGGGCTCCAGCTCAGTGTCTTCCGGGTCGCCCAGGAGGCGCTCACCAACACCCTGCGCCACGCGACGCGTCCGACGAGCGCCCACCTCGCGCTGCGCTGTGATCCCGGCCGCGTGGAGCTCGAGGTCATCGACACGCCGGGGGCCTCGCCGCCGCCCGGGCCCCGGGTCGCCCCCGCCCCGGGGATCGCCGCCGGCGGCCGGGGACTGCGCGGGATGCACGAGCGCGCCGCCGCCTACGGGGGCAGCCTGTGGGCCGGCCCGCGGACGGACGGCGGCTGGCAGGTGCGCCTCGTGATCGACGTCGCCGTCGGGGCGGGCGCACGATGATCCGGGTGCTGCTCGCCGACGACCAGGAGCTCATGCGGATGGGCTTTCGCATGGTCATCGACAGCCAGCCCGACCTCGAGGTCGTCGGCGAGGCCGCCAACGGTCAGGAGGCGATCACCGCCGTCGCCCGGCTGTCGCCCGACGTGGCCCTCATCGACGTCAGGATGCCGGTGCTCGACGGTGTCGAGGCGACCCGCCGGATCCTCGACGCCGGCGCGACGACGCGGGTGATCATCCTCACCACCTTCGACCTCGACGAGTACGTCCACGCCGCGCTGCGCGTCGGAGCCAGTGGGTTCCTGCTCAAGGACGCCCAGCCCGCCGACCTCCTGTCGGCGATCCGGGCCGTCGCCGCGGGTGACGCCGTCATCGCCCCGCCGGTCACCCGCCGGCTGCTGGAGGCCTATTCGCACCGGCTGCCCACCCGCGGTGAGCCGAGCGCGTCACAGGGCGAGCGCCTGGCGACGCTCACCGCCCGGGAGCACGAGGTGCTCACGCTCGTCGCGGGCGGCCTGTCCAACGGCGAGATCGCCGACCGCCTGATCGTCTCCGAGGCGACCGTCAAGACCCACGTCGGGCGGGTGCTGGCCAAGCTCGACCTACGCGACCGGGTGCAGATCGTCGTCTTCGCCTATGAGACGGGGCTCATCACCCCGTCCCAGTCACCGGCGGCGCCGTCGCGCGGCGCCACCGGCTAGAGCTCAACTGATC
>CAZZWJ010000298.1:0-1125 GCA_964657875.1 uncultured Solirubrobacteraceae bacterium | reverse complement strand
AGCGAGGCCTCGAGGGTGATCTCACCGACGCCCGCGAGCGCCTTGGAGACCGGGCAGCCGGCCTTGGCCTCCGCGGCGGTCTTCTGAAACGCGGCGTCGTCGAGGCCGGGGACCGTGCCGACGGTGACGAGCGCGATCTTGGTGATCTCCGGAGCGCCGTCGACGATCTTCAGGGTGACGGTCGCGTCGGTCTTGATCGAGTCCGCGGGGGTCCCGGCCTCGCCGAGCATGTTCGCGAACGCCATCGAGAAGCAGGCCGCGTGGGCGGCGCCGATCAGCTGCTCGGGGTTGGCGCCGGGACCGTCCTCAAAGCGCGACTTGAACGAGTACTGACCGGTGATCGAGTCGCCGGCGGTGAACGTCCCGCTGCCGGTCTGAAGCTCGCCCTTCCATTCTGCATTGCCCTTGGACGGCATATCGACTGCTCCTTTTCGAGGTGGGTGAGATGTGGGAATTCTGTCCGGTTGGGTGCCGGTCTAAGCGGTCAGTTCTTCGGCCCGGTGAACGTCTCGGGATGAGGGCCGCTGCGGCCGGCCTCACCGCGGTCCAGCGCCGTGATCAGCGTCATCTGCTCGTCGGTGAGCGAGAAGTCGAAGATCTCGAAGTTCTCCTGCACCCGCTCGACGGTCGTCGACTTGGGGAAGATGATGAACCCCTGCTGGATGTGCCAGCGCAGCACGACCTGGGCGGGGGTGCGATCCAGTCCCCGGGCGATCTCGCCGATCGTCGGGTCGTCGAGGACCGCACCCTGGGCGATCGGCGACCACGCCTCGGTGGCGATCCCCTGACTCTCGCCGTAGGTGCGCACCGCGTCGTTGATCAGGTAGGGGTGCAGCTCGATCTGGTTGACGGCGGGCACCACGTCGGTCTCGGCGGCAAGTCGCTTGAGATCATCGATCTGGAAGTTGGAGACGCCGATCGACCGCGCCCGGCCGTCGCCGTGGAACTCCTCCATCACCTTCCAGCGCGTGACGAGGTCGCTGCCCGCCCGCTGGGTGAGCGGCCAGTGGATGAGGAACAGGTCGACGTGGTCTGAGCCGAGCTGCTCGAGCGTCGTCTCGAACGCGCGACGGATCTCGTCGGGCTCGTTGAAGTGGTTGGCGAGCTTGGAGGTGATCCAGACCG
>CAZZWJ010000297.1:0-3919 GCA_964657875.1 uncultured Solirubrobacteraceae bacterium | reverse complement strand
ACAGGGACGAGCTCGTCAACAGCCGCGTCGAGGCGATGCTCGAGGGCATCGACGCCCGACGGCTCGTCCGGGTCTAGAACCCCCGGCATTCCCCAGGGAGGCAGAACGATGAGCACCGCGTACGTCATGGGCGTCGACTTCGGGTCAACCACCGGCAAGACGGTGATCCTCGCCGGCGACGGGACGCAGGTCGCGGGCTGCGTCTCCCAGCAGGGAACCGTCTCCGCCGAGGGCGCGCAGGCCTCGATCGCCGGCGCCCTGGCGCAGGCAGGACTCACGCAGGACGACATCGCGTTCACCGTCAGCACCGGCTACGGGCGGCGGATGCTCGACGTCTCCGACCGCTCGTTCACCGAGATCACCTGCCACGCCCGCGGCGCGGTCGAGTTGCACCCCGACGTCCGGCTCGTCATCGACATCGGCGGCCAGGACAGCAAGGTCATCGCAATCGACGACCAGGGACTCGTCAGGACGTTCGCCATGAACGATCGCTGCGCGGCGGGGACCGGCAAGTTCTTCGAGGTTCTCGCCCGAGCGATGGAGCTGCCGATCGACGAGCTCGGCCCGATGGCGATGACGGCCCAGGAGCAGATCGTCGTCTCCAGCATGTGCGCGACCTTCGCCGAGACGGAGGTCGTCTCCCTGATGGCCGAGGGCAAGCGCAAGCAGGACATCCTCTACGGGGTCCACGCCGCCGTCGCCAAGCGCACCTCCGGCATGGTGGCGAAGGTCGGGAAAGCCACCCCCGCCGTCATGACCGGCGGCGTGGCGAAGAACTCCGCCGCCGTTCAGCACATCGAGCAGGCCCTTGGGATCGAGCTGCAGATCCCCGACGCCCCGCAACTGGCCGGCGCCCTGGGAGCCGCGCTGTTCGCCCTGGACGAGGTGCGCTCCCAGGCGCGGATCCGCGAGGAGCAGGAGCCCGGAGAGGAGATCCCCGCCGACGACCGGCCCGCCTGTCAGACCGGGTGCGGCACCAATCCGGTTGCCGGCGTCGCGCTGCCGATGGCCGCGCGCGACCTCGTCCGCCCCGCCGCCGCCCGCACCTGAGGCGCAGAGGCTCCACCTGAGGCCTCGTCCGCGGGAAGATCGCGCTGGTGCCGAACACCGGGCGGTTGCACGAATCGGGACACTGTCGTCATGGCGCAGCGACCATCGCCCCTTCCCCCGCCCAGCGCCCGCGCGCTCCTTCTCACCGTGCTGGGCGAGCTTGTCTACCCGAACGACGAGCCCGTCTGGACCGCCGCGCTGTTGGAGGTCCTCCGCGGCCTGGGTGTCGAGGCGGACGCGGCGCGTCAGGCGATCGCGCGCGGGTCAGCGGCCGGCTGGATCGAGAGCGAGCGTCACGGTCGATCGACGCAGTGGCGCTTGGCGGATCACGGCCGCCGTCTGATCGAGGACGGGATGCGGCGCTCGGCGGCGTTCGTGGAGAAACCGCACGATTGGGACGGGCAGTGGCTGGTGCTGATGATCAGCATCCCCCAGCAGCAGCGGGCCAAGCGCAAGCGGCTCTACGGGGCGCTGTCCTGGATCGGCCTCGGCAATCCGACCCCGGGCGTCTGGCTGACCCCCCACAGCGAAGATGCGGACGAGGTGCGAAAGGCGATCCGCGAGCTCGAGCTGGAGGCGTCGACGCTCGCGTTCGTCGGACCCGCGGCGGGCTTCGGTCTCACCGAGGACGAGATCATCCACGCCGCCTGGGATATCGAGGGCCTGGGAACGCAGTACCGCGCGCTGATCTCGAAGTACCGACACGTCGATCCCGGCCCGGGAGACGACGTGCTCTTCATCCACCTCGAGCTGCTCAACACGCTCCAGCGGTTCCTGAGATTGGACCCTCGACTGCCGGTCGATCTTCTGCACGACTGGGTCGGGCGGGAGGGGGCCGAGCTCTTCCAGACCCGCAGGGCCCAATGGTCGGAGCCGGCGCGCAAACGGTGGAACGAGATCGCCCGCGCCGCGGGCCCCGGCTGACGCGTCCGGAAACCGCGGTCCTGCTCTACCGACGAGCGCGCGGGCGACCCATCACATACGACAAAAACTTACACTTCGTCACTCTAAGCGTGTAGCTTTCGGCTCATGCTGACCGAGTCGCATTGGCCGGCCGACACGTCTGAGGAGGTCCTGGAGACCACCGTCGGCGGGGTCCTCCGCCGCGCCGCGGAGGAGGTGCCCGATCGCCTGGCCCTCGTTGACGGACAGGCCGACCCGGCAGCTCGGCGAAGCTGGACCTTCGCGGAGCTCCTCGCCGAGTCCGAGCTCGCCGCACGCGCACTCCTCGGGAGGTTCGAGCCCGGAGAGCGCGTCGCGATCTGGGCAGCGAACTGTCCGGAGTGGATCATCCTCCAGCAGGGGGCCGCGCTGGCCGGCCTGATCCTGGTGACGGTCAACCCGGCGCTCCGGGAGGCCGAGGTCAAGCACGTGCTCGCCCAGGCCGAAGTCGCAGGCATCGTCCTCGCCAAGGAGTACCGCGGCTTCAACAAGGCGGCGGCGATCGCGGCGATCCATGCCGAGCTCCCCGCTCTTCGCGAGATCATCCGGCTCGACGAGCTCGACGACTTTCTCGCCTCGGCGCCGCGCGACTTCGAGTTCCCCGCCGTGTCCCCCGACGATCCCGCCCAGATCCAGTACACGTCGGGGACCACAGGCTTTCCGAAAGCGGCGCTGCTGCACCACCGAGGGGTCGTCAACGCCTCGCGGTTCGTCGCCGAACGTGCGGGCGTCGAGGACGGTGTCGTGTGGATCAACTCGATGCCGATGTTTCACATCGGCGGCGGGGCGCTCACCGAACTCGGCGCCTACACCCACCGCGGCACGTACGTGCTGCTGCCGGGGTTCGATCCCGCGCTTCAGCTCGAGCTCGTCGAGGCCTACCGCGGCACGATCATGCTGGCCGTCCCCACGATGCTCATCGCCATGCTCGATCACCCCGATGCGGCGACCCGCGACCTCTCGAGCCTCGAGGCGGTGATGTCCGGAGCCGCGATCGTCCCCGCCGACCTCGTCCGCCGGACCAAGTCCGAGCTCGGCTGCCGTTTCACGATCGTCTTCGGCCAGACCGAGATGCACGGCGTGATCAGCCAGACGGCGCTCACCGATACACCGGAGGATCAAGCCGAGACGATCGGCGCCCCCTTGGCCCACGCCGAGGTCCGAATCGCCGACGTGGCCACCGGTGAGACCCAGCCCGTCGACGTACCCGGCGAGATCTGCGTCCGCGGGTACCAGACGATGCTGGGCTACTACGGCCATCCGGAGGACACCGCGGCGGCCATCGACGCCGACGGCTGGCTGCACTCCGGCGACCTCGGCGCCATGGACGAGCGCGGCTACCTCCGCATCACCGGCCGCCTGAAGGACGTGATCATCAGGGGTGGCGAGAACGTCTACCCGCGCGAGGTCGAGGATGTCCTCTTCGCGCACCCCGCGATCTCACAGGTCACCGTGATCGGCCAGCCCGATGCGCACTGGGGCGAAATCGTCGTCGCCGTGATGCTGCCCGTCGAGGGCGCCGGTCCGCTGCTCGCCGACGACCTGCGCGAATGGTGCTTTCAGCGCATGGCCCGCTTCAAGGCGCCGTCCGCCTGGTACGTCGTCGACGAGTTCCCGGTCACGCCGACCGGGAAGGTCCAGAAGTTCGTGCTCCAGCAACAGCTCGCCGACGGCAAGCTGGTGGCCGTCGCGACGTCGCTCGCCGCGAACGACGGTCACCGGGCGTCTGCGCGCCGCTGACGCCGACCCGCCCCGTGGCATCGCATGAACCGCTGAGCGAGGCTGAACCACGCGTCTGGCGGGTAACCCTGGACCATGTCAAGTCCCGATGACGATCTGGACCTCGATGCGATCCGCAGCGAGCTTGAGGACATTCGAGACCGGACTCGGGAGCGGTTGGCCGCCCTCGCCGCGCGGCCTGAGCGCG
>CAZZWJ010000296.1:0-3939 GCA_964657875.1 uncultured Solirubrobacteraceae bacterium | reverse complement strand
CCCAAGCGCGGCGCGGGCGTGGTCGCGCCCACATGGCGCCGGGCGCTGCGCGCCGCCCCGGCCCCGGCACCCGAGTCGACCACCGGCGCGGACCCCGCCGGACGCGCCCGGGTCGGCGACCACGACCTCGAGCGGTTCGTCGACATCCACGCCTTCGATCCCGGTGATCTGCTGCGACACGCCCGTCGCGCCGGCTTCATCGGCGCGCAGGTTCGCGGTGAGGAGCTGGCCGCCAACTGGTTCGGCTGGTTCAACCGCTCGCTGGAGGCGACCGCGGATCCCGACGACGTGCCGATGCTCTGGCGCCAGTACGCGTTTCACGGCTATCTCGCGCTCCAGCGCCTGGACGAGCGGCTGCTCGAGGGCCGGCTGCCGCCGGCGATCTTCTACAACCTGCTGCTGTCCGCCCGGCGGGGATGACGATGCCCGGCGAGCTCGTGGAGGAGTTCCCGCTGTTTCCGCTGGCGCTCGTCGCGCTGCCCTCCGAGACGATCCCGCTGCACATCTTCGAGGATCGCTTCAAGGCGATGATCGCCCACTGCCTCGACGCGTCGAGTGAGTTCGGCATCGTCTGGGTCGCCGCCGACGGCCTGCGCGAGGTCGGCTGCGCCTGTGAGATCGATGACGTGATCGAGCGCATGGACGACGGGCGCGTCAACCTCGTCGCCCGCGGCACGCGACCGTTCTCGGTGATCGAGCGCCAGTCCCATCTCCCCTATCCCGCCGGGATCGTCGAGATGCTGGAGGACCGCGAGGAGGCCGTCGAGGACGCCGTGCGCGATACCGCCCAGGAGGTCTACGGCGAGCTCGTGCGGCGTGCGAGCGAGCGAGACCCCACCCCCGCCGAGCTCGCCGAGATGGACGCCTATGAGATGGCCGGCACGGTCGACTTCGGCCTCGAGGCCAAGCAGGGCCTGCTCGAGCTGCGCTCCGAGGCCGCGCGGCTGCGGCTCGTCACCCGGCTCTTCCGTGCCGCCAGCAAGCGCCTGGACTTCGTGGACCGCGCGCAGGCCCGCGCGCGATCAAACGGCAAGGTCCGCTTCGGATAGACCGCCGACCTCGACCGCGGCACCCCCACGTCGCGGGTCCCCGCCGCCGGTGACCACACCGTCCCGGTCGCGACCGACCGCCTGGACACCCCCGAAGAACAGGTTGCGCGCGCGGAACGTGCGCACCGTTCGGCCCGCCGTCCGCAGCGCTGTGACGTCGATCCCCGGCTCGGCGTCGACGACGCCGTTCTCGTAGTGCACCCGGGGCGCGTCGACCGCCGCCTGCGCGGTGAGCCCCTCGTCGACGCAGCGCACGATCGTCTGCAGGATCGCCGAGCGGATCCGGTTTGAGCCGGCACTGCCGACCGCGAGCTCGGCGACGCCGCCGCGCATCAGCACCGTCGGGGACATCATGCTCGGCATCCGGCGTCCCGGCGGGTGACGGTGAAAGCCCTCCGGATTGAGATCGGACTCGCCGAGCATGTTGTTGAGGTGGACGCCGGTGCCGGGCACGATCACCCCCGATGCCGATCCGTTGGAGCAGGTCACCGAGCAGGCGCCGCCCGCGGCGTCGAGCGCCGCGACGTGCGTCGTGGAACCCAGCCGCGACCCCGCGGCCGGGTCGTGCCCGCGGTCGGGTCCCGCGCCGAGGAAGCGTCCGGCGAACCCCGGCTCGTGCAAACCGGCGAGGAACCCGGGCGTGCGCGCGTCCTGGGCGAGGATCATCGCGTCGACGATCGCGGTCACCGGCGGCGGCGACGCCGTCGCGTCGAGCGCCCGCAGCGCGTGGGCGAGCAGCAGGCCCCCGGGTGCCGGCGGCGGGTTGGTGAGGACCTCGCGGCCGCGGTAGCGGACACGCAGCGGGTCCCGGGTGTGCACCGAGTAGGCGGCGAGGTCGGCCGCGCTCACGAGGCCGCCACGATCCCCGAGCCACTGCACGACCCGGGCCGCGATCTCACCGGTGTAGAACGGGGCCGCCCCCTCGGCCCCCAACCGCTCCAGCGCATCGCCGAGCTCGGGCTGGCGCAGCCGGTCCGCGGCCCCGATCAGCCGGCCGCCGGGAGCGAACAGCGCCGCGGCCTCGGGCGTCGAGGTGACGATCGCGGCGAGCAGGTCGACGATGTGCGCCTGCTCGGGGCCGAGCGCCACACCATCACGGGCCAACGCGGCGGCGGGCGCGGTCAGCTCCGCCAGCGCGACCGTGCCGAAGCGCGTCGCCGCCTCCTGCACGCCCGCCGGGAAGCCGTAGGTCCCGGCCGAGGCGACGCCGATGTGGAACGTCTGGACCGCGTCGCCGAAGCTCACCTGCACCGGCTCCAGGGCCGCGGCGGGACGCGCGGGATCGACCCCGGCGCGCCCCGGGGCCTCGACGAAGAAGTCCAGCAGCACCGGCTCGGATGCGGCCCCGCCCACCCCCGCGATGAGCATGTAGCCGCCGGCCCCCAGGCCGGTGAGCAGCGGCTCACACGTGAGCGCCGCGAGCATCGCCCCCAGCGCGGCGTCGACGGCGTTGCCACCCGCCCGCAGCACGTCGGCGCCGGCCCGCGCACTCACCGGGTGCCCCGCCGCGACGACTGCGCGCGCGGTGTTCACCGACCGGCTAGGAGCGTGTGATGGCCACGGCGGTCAACGGACCGGGGCTCAGCGGCGGGGGATGAATTCCGGGATGTCGAACTCCGGCGTGGGCCGGCGGACGCGGCTCACCCGCGGCTCACCGGCCGGCTCGGGCAGCACGGGTCGCGCCCGCGGGGCCGGCGGGGTGCCGGTGCGCGGCGCGGCGAACGGGTCGTCGGCACGCCGGCGGTAGGGCGTGTCGCCGAAGCCGGTGGCCACGACGGTCACCCACACCTGGTCCTCGAGCTTGTCGTCGACCATCGCTCCGAAGATGATGTTCGCGTCCGGGTGGGCGGCCTCGGCGACCGCCTTGGCGGCCTCGTTGACCTCCCACAGGGAGATGTCGCTGCCGCCGGTGATCGACAGCAGGATCGAGCGCGCGCCCTCCATGCTCGTCTCCAGCAGCGGCGAGGCGACCGCCTGCTCGGCGGCGTCGATGGCACGGCGCTCCCCGGTCCCCATGCCGATCCCGAGCAGCGCGTTGCCGGCGTCGGACATGATCGTGCGCACGTCGGCGAAGTCGAGGTTGATGAGGCCCGGCAGCGTCACCAGGTCGGAGATCCCCTGCACGCCCTGGCGCAGGACGTCGTCGGCGACCCGGAACGCCTCGACCATCGAGACGTCGCGGTCGAGCACCGACAGCAGCCGGTTGTTGGGCACGACGATCAGCGTGTCGACCTCGGCGCCGAGCGCGGCGATCCCGGTCTCGGCCTGATCGCGCCGGCGAGACCCCTCGAACTGAAACGGCCGGGTGACGATGCCGACGGTGAGCGCCCCGAGCTCCCGGGCGATCTGGGCGACGACGGGGGCGGCGCCGGTTCCGGTGCCCCCACCCGCGCCGGCGGCGATGAAGACCATGTCGGAGCCGCGCAGCATCGCCTTGATGCGGTCGTACTCCTCACGCGCGGCCAGGCGGCCCTTCTCGGGATCGGCTCCGGAGCCCAGGCCCCGGGTGACGCCGTCGCCGATGTGCAGGGTCTCGTCGGCGGCCGAGATCTGCAACGACTGCAGGTCGGTGTTGATGGCGAGGAACTCGACCCCCTCGACGTCGGCCTCCACCATCCGGTTGACGGCGTTGACCCCGGCACCGCCGACCCCGACGACGCGCAGGACCGGTCCGCGATGACCGGGCAGCTCGGTGGCCGGAGACTCGCCGGCGAGCTCACGCTCGGTGCGGGCGTAGACGTCGGCGACCGGCGCCGCGGGCGCGAGCATGTCGACCGGAAGGTCTGAGGAGAACGCGGTGCGCAGCCGCTCCCGCGGCGTCAGCGGCTCGGGAGCGGGCTCCGGCGCGGGGCTGTGGTGATCGGCGCCGAGCGACGGGTGCGGAGACGCC
>CAZZWJ010000295.1:0-3952 GCA_964657875.1 uncultured Solirubrobacteraceae bacterium | reverse complement strand
CGCTGCTGGTGGAGAACGAGTGGTTCAAGGAGGGCGGATGGAGCGATGAGGTCGGCTTCGCGCTGCTCGAGCAGGAGTGGGCGGCGCTCCACCCCAGCGGACCGGGGTCGTGCCGCTGGCCGCTCACGGCCGCCTGACCCCCGGTCGCGTCGGTTCGCTAGCGTTTCCCCGCCATGTCCCTCGAGATCAAGCCCGTCCGGGGGCTGCGGCAGCTCAAGCGATTCATCGATCTGCCGTTCAGGCTGCACGCGCAGACGATGTGGACCCCGCCGCTGAAGGAGGAGCGCTACCTGTTCCTCACCCGCCGCACCAACGCGTTCTTCACCCACGGCGTGGCCGAGTACTTCCTCGCCATCCGCGACGGGCGGGTCGTCGGCCGGATCACCGCGCACATCGACTTCGCCTACAACGACCACCACAAGAGCCGCACCGGGATGTTCGGGTTCGTCGAGTTCGAGGACGACCAGGAGGTCGTCGACGCGCTGCTCGCCTCCGCCGAGAGCTGGCTGCGCGCCCGCGGCTGCACGGACATGATCGGACCGATGGACTTCGCGCTCAACGACGAGGGCGGAATCCTCGTCGAGGGCTTTGACCTGGAGCCGATGGTCCGCCATCCCTGGCATCCGCCGTACTACCAGCAGCGTATGGAGCAGGCCGGCCTCACCAAGGCCCAGGACCTGTTCAGCTGGTCGCTGGACGTCTCGGACGCCAAGACGATGGATCCGCGCCTGGCCCGGATCGCCGAGCGCGCCAAGACCCGCTACGGGGTGACGATCCGGCGCATGGAACGCCGCGGGCTGCGGCGCGACCTGGACGAGTTCGCCAAGGTCTACAACGCGGCGTGGTCACGCAACTGGGGGTTCACGCCCTACTCCAAGGCCGACCTCGACGCCTACTGGGTCGACCTGCAGCTGATCTTCTCCCGTGACTGGTACATGGTCGCCGAGATCGACGGCGAGACGGTCGGGATGGCGATCACGATCCCCGACGTCGCCCAGATCTACACGCGGATGAAGGGTCACTTCTTCCCGATCGGCTGGTTCTGGTACGCGGCCCGCTGGTTCATCATGGACCGGATCCGGGTCGGCTTCCTCGGCGTCATCCCCGAGTACGAGCACACCGGAGTCGCGGCCGCGCTGTACCTCGAGCACTTCCACACCGCCGCCCGCGTCAAGCAGCACCGGGGCGAGGCCGGGTTCATCCTGGAGAGCAACCGGTCGATGAATCGGGCGCTGGAAGCGATGGGTGGCGAAGTCGTCAAGCGCTGGCGCGTGTACGGGCGCGCGCTGTAACCGCCGCCGGCTGCGATACCGTCTCCGCGATGCCCCTCGACCTCGGACCGATCCTCACCGCGATGGTGACGCCGTTCGACGACTCCGGC
Organism: uncultured Solirubrobacteraceae bacterium; assembly: GCA_964657875.1. Classification (GTDB taxonomy): domain Bacteria; phylum Actinomycetota; class Thermoleophilia; order Solirubrobacterales; family Solirubrobacteraceae; genus Palsa-465. Next base: position 2,571 of record CAZZWJ010000295.1, on the reverse strand, counting down.
CGCCTTGACGAGGAGGCCGCGGTCGCGGTCATGCACCACCTCGTGGACCACGGCTCCGACGGGTTGGTCGTGTGCGGAACGACCGGTGAGGCGGCCACGATGGACGACGATGAGCATCTGCGGGTGATCGAGCTCACCGTGTCGGAGATGAAGGGCCGCTGCCCGGTCGTCGCGGGCGTCGGCTCCAACGACACCCGTCACGCGGTCAAGCTCACACAGGCGGCGACGACGCTCGGCGCCGATGCGCTGCTGTCGGTCAATCCGTACTACAACCGTCCCAGCCGGCGGGGGATCGTCGCCCACTACGGTGAGGTGACGCGCGCGACCGACCTGCCGATCATTCTCTACAACATCCCCCAGCGCACCGGCGCCGACCTCTCCAACGACCTGCTCGCCGAGCTCGCGCAGCTCGACGGCATCGAGGCCGTCAAGCAGGCCAACCCGGCGAACCTCGCGTCCGTCGACGGTCTGTCGGTGTACGCCGGCAACGACGACCTGTTCGCCGACGTGCTGGACCTCGGCGAACCCGGCGGGATCCTCACCGCGAGCCACGTGTTCGGCGCCGAGATGCGCGCGATGGTCGACGAGCCCGCGCGCCGCCGCGAGATCGACGACTCGCTCGGTGACGTCTACCGCGACCTGGCGATCGCCCCCGCCGCCTGCGTGCTGAAGGCGGCGCTGGCGATGATCGGTGTCCCGGTCGGTCGTCCGCGGCTTCCCTACGTCGAGCTCGACGAGACCGAGCTCACCACGATCCGTGCGCTGCTCGAGCGCCACGGGCTCCTCGCCCACGCAGCGTGAGCACGCCCACCCTGCGCGTTCTGGCCCTCGGCGGCCTGGGCGAGATCGGCAAGAACATGACCGTGCTCGAGTACGACGGGCGACTCGTCGTCATCGACGTCGGTCTGCGCTTCCCGACCGCCGACATGCTCGGCATCGACCTCGTGCTGCCGGACTTCACCTACCTCAAGGAACGGGTGGACGCGATCGAGGCGATCGTCATCACCCACGGCCACGAGGATCACCTCGGGGCACTGCCGTGGGTGCTGCGCGAGCTGCGCCGCGAGAGTGAGGACAACTCGCTGCCGCCGATCTTCAGCGGACCGCTCACGATCGCGATGGCCCGCTCCAAGCTCGACGAGCACAACTTGAAGGACGTCGAGCTGCACGACGTCGCGTGCGGCGATGAGATCGAGGCGGGCCCGTTCACGCTCGAGCTCATCCACATGACGCACTCGATCCCCGATGCGTGCGCGGTCGCCGCCCACACGGAACTGGGCACGGTGCTGCTCACCGGTGACTACAAGTTCGACCAGACCCCGGTCGACGGCGGTCCCGCCGACGTCGCGCGGCTGGCCGAGCTGGGCTCCGACGGGGTGCTGCTCTTGTGCGGTGACTCCACCAACGCCGACCGGCCGGGCTTCTCACCCTCCGAGCGGGGCGTCGGACCGCACCTGGAGGAGGTGTTCGCCCGCGCGCCGGGCCGGATCATCGTCACGAGCTTCGCCTCCAACATCCACCGCGTCCAGCAGGTCGTCGACGCCGCGGCGGCACTGGATCGCAAGGTCGCGCTCGTCGGCCGCTCGATGCGCAAGAACGTGAACATCGGACGGTCGCTGGGCCATATCGAGGTGCCGTCGGGGATGCTCATCCAGCCCCATGAGATCGAGAACTGGCCGGAGGAGAAGGTCGTCATCATCTCCACCGGCTCCCAGGGCGAGCCGCTGTCGGCGCTGCGCCGGATGGCCTACGACGACCACCGTCAGGTGAGCCTGCGCCGCGGCGACACCGTGGTCTTCTCCGCGACGCCGATCCCCGGCAACGAGCGGGCGGTCAACGAGACGATCGATCGCCTCTACCACATCGGGTGCACGGTGATCACGCCGCGAGAGGCGCCGATCCACGCCTCCGGTCACGGTTACGCCGAGGAGCTGAAGCTGATGCTCAACCTCGTGCGCCCGCGCTACGTGATGCCGATCCACGGCGATCACAAGCGCATCCGCCTGCACGCCGAGCTCGCCGAGGCGATCGGGATCGAGCCCGACCGGATCTTCGAGTCCGAGAACGGGCTGCCGCTCGACATCACCGCCACCGGGGCGAAGTTCGGCACGCCGGTGCAGGCGGGGATGGTGTTCGTCGACGGCGTCGACATCGGAAACCCGGCGGACGTCGCCCTCCGCGACCGGCGGATGCTGTCGGCCGACGGGATCTTCATCGTCGTCGCCACGATCTCCGAGCAGACCGGGGAGTCGGTCGTGCCGGCGGAGGTGATCTTCCGCGGGGTGCCGTTCATCGATCAGGCCGACGAGCTCGCCGATGACATCCGTCAGGCGGTCGAGCAGTCACTCACCGACGCCGCCCGCGAGGGGATCCGGGCGATCGATCTGCTCCAGGAGGAGCTGCACGACGATCTCGCGGCGTTCGTCTATGACCGGCTGCGCCGCCGGCCGATGGTCCTGCCGGTCGTCGTCGAGGTCTGATCCCCGACGACATCGCCGTCGCGGTCCTCGCCGCGCTCGCCCCCGGCGGCGAGCACGACCCGTTCGCCACCCGGCCCCGACGCCGGCCCCG
>CAZZWJ010000294.1:0-3958 GCA_964657875.1 uncultured Solirubrobacteraceae bacterium | reverse complement strand
CGACCCGGCGATCGCCGCCGACCTGGCGACGCTGGTGCTCGGCATCGACCAGCTCGCCACCACGGTCTCCGTCGACCACCCGTGGGACGCACCCAACGCCGCCGCCCTCGACGGTCAGACGCTCGCCTCCTACCTCAACGCGAAGGGCGCGAGCCCCGAGCTGCAGGCGCTCACCGCGGCCGCCACCCGGCCGATCTTCGGCGCCGAGCCCCGGGAGCTGTCGCTGCTGTTCGTGCTCTTCTACATCGCCGCCTCCGGCGACGCCCACCATCCCGGCACCTTCGAGCGCAACTTCAACACCCGCGGCGGCGCCCAGCAGGACCGCTTCGTCGGCGGCTCGGCCCGACTGCCGCTGAAGCTGGCGGCCGCACTCGGGGACCGCGTGCACCTGAACGCGCCGGTGACCGCGATCCAGCAGACCGGACGCGGTGTGAGCGTGGTCAGTGCCAAGGGCACGATCCGGGCTCGGCGCGTGATCGTGGCGGTCCCACCGACGCTCGCCGGTCGCATCACCTACGGCCCGGCGCTGCCCGGCCCGCGGGATCAGCTCACCCAGCGCTACGGCCAGGGCACCCTTACCAAGGTCGCGGCCGTCTACGACGCGCCGTTCTGGCGGGACAAGGGCTTCACGGGCTCCGCGGTGACGACCGCCGGTCTGGTCTCCTTCACCTACGACGACACGCCCCCGTCGGGACGGCCGGGGATCATGGTCGGGTTCGTCGGCGGCGACAGCGCCCGGGATTACGCGCGGATGCGCAAGCCGCATCGCCGGCGGGTGGTGCTGGAGCAGTTCGCGCAGTTCTTCACCGACTCGGCGGCGCTGCGCCCCCGTGAGTTCGTCGAGACGAGCTGGGCCGAGGAGGAGTGGACCCGCGGCTGCCCGGTGGGGATCCCCGCCGTCGGCTCGCTGGTGAGCTACGGCCCCTATCTGCGGGCGCCGGTCGGGCGCATCCACTGGGCGGGCACCGAGACCGCGACCTTCTGGAACGGCTACATGGACGGCGCGGTGAGCTCCGCCGAACGGGCCGCCGACGAGGTCCGCTCGGCGCTGTAGGCGGGCCAGCCGCGATGTCGACGACGGTCCGGGAGGCGGCGCTTGAGCTGCTGCGTGCCCACGGGATGACGACGATCTTCGGCAACCCGGGGTCGACGGAGCTGCCGATGCTGGGGCAGCTGCCCGACGACTTCCACTACGTGCTCGGCCTGCAGGAGCTCGCGGTCGTCGGGATCGCCGACGGCTACGCGCAGGCGAGCGGGCGCCCCGCCCACGTCAACCTGCACACCGCACCGGGGGTCGGCAACGCCGTCGGCGGGATCTTCAACGCCCAGGCCAACCGGGCGCCGCTGCTCATCACCGCCGGTCAGCAGCACCGCGCCCAGATGACGATCGAGGCCAACCTCACCAACCGCGACGCGATCCTCGGGCCCGCCCCCTACGTGAAGTACAGCCACGAGCCGCCGCGGGCCCAGGACGTTCCGACGGCCCTCGCCCGGGCGATCGCCCACACGATGCTGCCCCCGCGCGGCCCGGCGTTCGTCTCGATCCCGATGGACGACTGGGCCGCCGAGGCCGACCCCGACCGCTCACGCCACGCGGTCACGCGGACCGTCCACGGCCGCGTGGCGCCCGACCCCGAGGTGCTGGCCGGGCTCGCGGCCCGGCTGGACCGCGCCGCGTCACCGGCGCTCATCGCCGGGCCGGGGATCGACGTCGCCGGCGCCCGCGCGGCCGCGGTGGCGCTCGCCGAACGGCTGCGGGCGCCCGTGTGGGCGCCGCCGATCACCGGCGGGTCGCGGTTGGGCTTCCCCGAGGACCACCCGCAGTTTCGCGGGAGCCTGCCCCCGGCGATCGGCCCCCTCGCCCAGACGCTCGCCGGCCACGATCTCGTGCTCGTCGTCGGCTCCTCGGTGTTCGCCTACTACCCCTACGTCGCCGGCTCGCTGCTGGAGGCGGGCACGGAGCTCGTGCTGCTCACCGACGACTCGCTCGACGTCGCCCGCGCGCCGATGGGGGAGGCGATCCTCGGCGATGTCGGATTGGGGTTGGGCTCGCTGCTCAGCCTCACCGCGGCCGTCGGCGCCTCGGCACGGGCTCTGCCCGAGCCCCGCCCCGCTCCCGGGCCGGTGGCCGTGAGCGAGGTCCCGGGGCGGGTGAGCGTCGAGTCGGCGCTCGACGCGCTGGCGGCCGCCTGGCCGGCTGACGGGATCTGCGTGCTGGAGGCGCCGTCGGCGAGCCTCACGCTCCGCGACCGCCTGCGGGTGACGGCGCCCGGCGGCTACTACTTCTGTGCGAGTGGTGGCCTGGGGTGGGGGATCTCGGCGGCCGTCGGGGTCCAGATGGCCCAGCCCGACCGGCCGGTCGTGTGCGTGCTCGGCGAGGGGTCGGCGCAGTACGGGATCACCGCGCTGTGGACGGCCGCGGCCTACCGCGTGCCCGTCACCTTCCTGGTGCTGCGCAACGACGAGTACGCGATCCTCAAGTGGTTCGCCGATCTGACGTCGTCTTCGGATCCGAGCCTGCGGGGACCGGACGGGGCGACCCGCTACCCCCCAGGCCTGGACCTTCCGGGCCTCGACTGCGCGGCGATCGCCCGCGCGTATGGGGTGCAGGCGCGGGATGTCAGCGCCGCCGAGGAGCTCGTCGTGGCGCTGCGCGAGGCGATCGCGGTGACCGACGGCCCGCGGCTGATCCAGGTCCCGGTGAGCGCGTAGCCGGTTGGCGCGTCGGCCCGGGCAGCGGGTCCGGACGCGCCACCTAGAAGATCGGGGGCGGCAGCGGGCCGGCGTCCTGCGCGCCGAGGTGCTCGACCTCGAAGCCGTGACGCTCGGCGAGCCGCTGGGCGATCAGGGAGCGGTGACACGCCGACGCCGCCGCCTCGACGCACAGCAGCGCCGCCCGACCGTGCACGGGGAGATCCTCGATCAGCTCCCTGAGCGACTCCTGGTCCAGCACCTCGCGGGTGTAGCGCTCGACGTACTCGGGGGCGAGCGCCTCGCGCGTGCGCTTGCCGGCGCCGCTCCGCGCGTCGGCGGCGTACTGCAGCTCGCGCATCTCCGTTGTCGGGGTGAGCTCCTCGTGATGGACGTAGGCGATGTGGTTGTCGGCGAGCCGGCGCTGCAGGCGCTGGGAGTTGGCCCACGCGTACTGGGTTCCGCGAACTCCGCGGCGCTGGCGCACGTCGACGACGAGCGTGACGTGCGCGTCGTCGAGCGCCGTGATGAAGCCGGGGCCGTCGAACCCGTAGACCCCGATGGTCGCGATCCGGGGCACGGCCGGTGGGGGCGTCAGTCGCGCCACAGGCGGGTGAGCGCCCCGTCGGCGCCGTGCAGCGGGTCGGTGCTCGGCACCGGCACGGCGGCGAGGTTGCGCGCGACGCGCTCGCGCTCGGCGGGATCGCCCCGGCACACGTCCCACTCCATCCCGCCCGGGTAGGCGCCGACGACGAGCAGATCGTCGCTGGCGGCCGTCCGGCAGTGGCCGGTGCCGGCGGGCAGCACGAGCACGTCGCCCCGCGACGCGACGAGTGTCCGCCCGTCGGGACCACCGAGCACGACCGTCACCTCACCGCACACGATCCCGAGCACCTCGTGGGTGGTGGAATGGAAGTGATGGAAGTCGAAGATGCCGTCGCGCCACGAGCCGCGCCAGTCGCGGCCGGCGAACGTGCGCTCCGCGGCGGCCGGATCGTCAAGGCCGGTGCGGCGGTAGACGAGCACCGGCAGTCTTGAGTTGGGGATCCCCCCGCTGGGTGGGAGCGTGAGCGTCTCGGGGGTGTGGAGGTCGACGTCGGCGGCGGGGTTCGCCGGGTTGTCGCGGTCGGCGGGGGTGTCGGGGGTCGCGGGCACCCGCGCAGCCTACGCCTCGCCCGTGGCGCGCGACACCTACGCCTAGCCTCGCCTGCCGTGCGACGGATGCCGCAGGGGTCGCGTGACGCCTCCGGGAAGGTTGAACGGCGCC
>CAZZWJ010000293.1:0-3969 GCA_964657875.1 uncultured Solirubrobacteraceae bacterium | reverse complement strand
GTCCAGTGGGACAAGGACTCCTGTGCGGACGCGGGCTTTCTGAAGATCGACCTGCTCGGCCTGGGGATGCTGTCGGCGGTCGAGCGCTCGGTGGCGCTCATCGCCCGCACCCGCGGCAAGCGCATCGACCTGTCACGGATCGACTACGACGACCCCGAGACCTACGCGATGATCCAGAGCGCCGACACGACCGGGGTGTTTCAGATCGAGAGCCGCGCGCAGATGGCCTCGCTGCACCGCACGCGTCCGGAGAACCTGCGGGACATCACGATCCAGGTGGCGATCGTCCGCCCGGGGCCGATCCAGGGCGGGGCCGTGAACCCCTACATCCAGCGGCGCCAGCGCCAGCGCGCCGACCCGTCGTATGAGATCCCCTACGAGCATCCCTCGCTCGAGGGTCCGCTCGGCGAGACGCTCGGAACGATCATCTTCCAGGACCAGGTGCTCGAGGTCTCGATGGCATTTGCCGGGTTCACGGTGAGCGAGGCCGAGGGGTTGCGACGGGCGATGAGCCGCAAGCGCTCGGAGGCGGCGATCGAGGCTTACCACGCGCGCTTCGTGGAGGGTGCCCAGCGGCGCCACGACGTCGATGACGCGACCGCCGAGCGAGTGTTCGAGATGGTGAAGGGATTCTCGGGATTCGGCTTTCCCAAGGCGCACGGGGCCGCCTTCGGGCTGCTCGCCTACCAGTCGAGCTGGTTGCGCGTCCACTACGGGCCGGAGTTCCTCTGCGGCCTGCTCAACGAGCAGCCGATGGGGTTCTATCCGTCTGACGCGCTCGTGCACGAGGCCCAGCGGCGCGGGGTGCAGGTGGCCCCGCCGGAGGTCAACGCGTCAGGCCTGGAGTGCGACATCGAGATGGGGTCCCACCCGCCCCAGATTCGGATCGGCCTCGGCTATGTGCGCGGGGTGCGCCGTCAGGAGATCGAGGAGCTCGTCGCGGCCCGGGAGCGAGGGGGACGCTTCACGAGCCTCGCCGACCTCGCCTCCCGGGCGGGTGCCGGGTCCCCGGCGCTGTCGCTGCTCGCGTGGTCGGGCGCCTGCGACGAGCTCGCCCTGGGAGCGACGGGCGACCGCTCACGGGCACGGCGCACGGCGCTGTGGCAGCTGGGGGTGATGACGCCCGGACGACGGGTCCCGGGCGGCACCCAGCTCGCGCTCCCACTCGACCTGCCCTCCCCGCCACACCTCGCCGGGCAATCTGAGTGGGAGCGGATGCTCGCCGACTACGCGACGACCGGGCTGACGACGCGGACCCATCCACTGGCTCTGTTGCGCGCGCGGATGGGCTCCCGGGTGCTGAGCAGCCGCGATCTCGAGCGGCTGGACCATCGGCGACGGGTGCGGGTCGGCGGGCTGGTCGTCGCCCGCCAGCGACCGGGGACGGCGGGGGGGATCGTGTTCATCCTGCTCGAGGACGAGTTCGGGACGATGAACCTGGTCGTGCCGCCCCCCGTCTATGAGCGCTACCGGCTGCTCGTGCGCACCGAGCCGCTGCTGCTCGTCGAGGGCATCCTGGAGCGGCTGGCGGCCGGCGGCGGAGCCATCAACGTGCTCGTCGACAGCATCGCCCCGATCGACGCGCCCGACCGGCTCGTCGCCGAGATCAAGGACTTCGCCCTGCTCGACGAGGGGGTGCGCCGGGGCCATGAGGCGCAGCGGGCGGCCGCGGCGCAGGCCGAGGGGCTCGCGCTGGCGGCCGGGGCGGGCGGTGGGGCCGCGGTCGGTGGCGGTGGCGGTGGCGAGGCGGAGGATTTCCGCACGGTGGCGCCCGCGGTCATGAGCTTCGCGCAAGGGAGGAGACGGTGAGCTGGTGGGGGCGGGCAGCAGGCCGTGGCGAGACGGTGAGTTGGTCGCACCGGGTGGGGGTGCATCGATCCGTCCGAAGCCGCGGATACGGTGGCCACCCGACAGCTGGATTTCGGTCGCTCGCCGCCGGCATCTGCCAGCAAAGTCGTGCGTCGGGCCCAAGACAGAGGACAGCGAATGCCGCAGCCAGGCGCAGCTGGAGTTCATCCGCCCGACCGGACACCACGCCGCGACTCCTCACGGGCGCCCGCCCTCAGAGCATTCGACCCCGAGGGCGAGATCCGGGTCACCGACAACCGGGCCGCCACCCGGGCGGCGATGGCCGAGCAGTTCGCGCAGCGATTCGGCGTCGACGACGTGGGCCCGAGTGCGGACGCGCTCGCCGATCGCTTCGGCTTTCGCTACGAACCGTCAGGCACCGACCCGGCGTTGCCCGTGGGCCGACGGACGATCACGATCACCGGCCACGGTGCCGGGCGCTCGATCCCGCCGGCCCCGCGCACGATCCGGCCCGGCGGCGGCGGCGGTGACGGTGGCGGCGCGGGATCGTGGCGCGCGGGAGGTCGATACCGCCAACCGGCGGGCGTGCGCGCGGATCGCATCGCCCTGTGTGCCGTCGCGTTGGCGCTGATCCTCGCCTTCGTGGCCGCGACCAGCGCCCACGCGACAGTGACGGTGACGGTGCTGCACGGGCTCGGGCTGCACTGATCCCCGCAGCCACCACGCGATCTCTTCATCTTCCGTTATCGCACGCTTCACCAGCACGGTGATCCTCCCGTCACCCCCATCCGTATGTCAGTCAAAGACAGGTGACATGCCGCCTGTGACGAAAAGATCGTCGGTGACCCCATGAAGACCTCGATGAGCCGCTTTCAGATCCACGATGACCTCACCGCTCCCGAGCGTTCGGCGACGGTGCTGCGAGGCGCGCTGTCCTCCGGGGGGCAGCTGCCGAACTTCCTCGGAGTGCTCGCCGGCTCACCGCCGGCGCTGCGCGCCTATGCGCGGTTTCGCTCCGAGCTGCGCCACGGGTCGCTGCCTCAGCCGACGCTGGAGCGGATCGCGTTGGCGGTCGCCGAGCACTACGGATCCGAGCCGGGGATCGCGATGCACTCCCGGGCGGCGCGGGCCGTCGGCCTCGGGCTTGACGAGGTCGCCCTGGCGCGGCGGTTCAGCTCCGGTGACGCCGGACAGGCGGCCCTGCTGCGCTACCTGCAGGCGATCCTGCAGGACGGGCGCCCCGCGATGCACGTCCACGAGGAGACCCGTGAGGCCGGCTGGGATGACGGACAGATCCTGGAGGCGATCGCGACGCTCAACCTCGAGGCGTTCGCCGCGATGGTGAACGTCGCCGGTGAGGTTCCGGTCGACGGCTCGACGGAGACGTCGCGCGCGGTCCTCGCCGCCTGACCGCGCACCGCGACGGGCGGCCCATCGCCTACTACGCGGTGCTCGCCGCCTGACCGGGGTAAGCTCGCGCCACGATGGCGGTTCCCGAGGCGGTCGACGCGCAGAACCCCACCGAGCCGGGAGTCTGTCCGCGCTACCACGAGGCGGTCGAGATGATCGGTCGCCGCTGGACGGGCGCGATCCTGCGGGCGCTCATGGACGGCCCGCTGCGCTTCTCCGAGGTCGCGGCGACGATCCCCGAACTCTCCGACCGGTTGCTGTCAGAACGGATGAAGGAGCTCGAGGGCCGGGGACTGGTCACCCGCGAGGTGACCGCGGGACCGCCGCAGCGGGTTCGCTACCGCCTGTCGCCGATGGGGCTTGAGCTCGAGCCCGCGCTCGCCGAGCTGCAGCGCTGGGCCCGTCGCTGGCTTTAGGGTCCCGCCGCCGCGCCGTCCACCCGGCCCGCCACCCGGAGGAGGCCCCTGCGTCTGGTCCTGCCCACCCGAAGCGGCAGTCCCGCTCTGCGCCAGCGCAGGAAGCGCCAACGCCACACTACACAGCAGCACCGCCGCCGTGCGCATCCCATACTTTTCCGCGAACTTCGTCATCATCTCAACTCCCTCTCATTGGCGTGGCCCCCAACCTCGAAGCCACATTGGCGCATCACCAGCCGCCGGTCGTCCACCCTTTACAGACGCTTCCCAGCCCAGAAGGTTCCTATCCCCACAAAAATACTTCAAATACTTTCTGTCCAACCCACCACAACCC
>CAZZWJ010000292.1:0-3986 GCA_964657875.1 uncultured Solirubrobacteraceae bacterium | reverse complement strand
CAGTGCAAACAAGTGCCGGCTCAGCACCACGTCTTCTTCATGTAACCAACTGCCCTGTTGCGTTTAACCATCTTCTGGGCTTCCCGCAGATGGTTCGCGGGGCCTTCGCCGCTGGCGGCGAGGGAGGCGCGATTGGGGCTCGCCGCACCGTTGAACCGAGCGGCCGCCGTCGCCGCCGACGGTGTCTCGATGGCCGATGGATTGCGTCGCGCGGTGCGCGATCGGATCGACGCCGTGCGCGCCGATCCGGGCCTGGCCGAAATGCTCCTGCGCGACGGCGAACCGGCGCAGGAGCTGCGTCAGCCGGCCCTGGCGGAAACGCTCGCCGAGCTTGCGGGCGATCCCGGGGGCTTCTACGACGGCGCTCTGGCGCAGCGCCTGGCCCGCGGGCTGGGTGCCCTGGGCTCGCCCATCACCATCGAGGACCTGGCCGGGCACGAGGCGCGATCCGACCGGCCGCTCGTGCTCGATGCGCCCGGCGTGCGCTGGTGGGCGGCCCCGCCGCCGGCACAGGGGGCGACTGCGCTGGCGATGCTCGATCCGACGCTGCCCGGAGACCTCCACCGGCGAGCCCGAGCCGCGCACGCGGCCCGAGCCCGGCTGCTCGGCGACCCGCGCGCGGGTCCGATCGACGTCGCCGGGCTGAGTCGCCCCGGCGCGACCGCCCCCGACGCGCCGCCGCCCGCGGTTGTCGCCGGGGGCGACACTGTTGCCATCTGCGCCGTCGATGACGAGGGTCGGTCGGTGTCGCTGATCCAGAGCGTGTTTCAGACCTTCGGCGCCGGACTGCTGGAGCCGGCCACGGGGATCGTGCTGCACAACCGCGGCGGCGCGTTCGTCCTGCTGGCGGACCCCGCGGCTCACGACCGTCACCCCGGGCGCCTCGGGCCGGGGCTGCGGCCGCCGCACACGTTGTGCCCGATGCTCGCCGAGGGTCAGGGCACGCGCGTCGCGCTCGGCTGTCAGGGCGGCCGCGCCCAACCGCTGATCCTCGCCCAGATCGCCCCCGACACGGTGTTCGCCGACCGCGCGCTGGCGCCGATTCTCGCACGCCCCCGGTGGGTGCTCGGCGACCGCGATCTCGGCTTCGAGGCCGAGACGCTGCTCGCCGAGCCCGGCGCGAGGTCCCCGTCGCCGGACGGCCAGCCGGGTTGCGGGCCGGCCGTCGTCACCGCGACCGGGCCCGACGACCGCTGCGGCCATGTCTCGGTCGCGCGGTGCAGCGACGGCGTTCTGGATGCGGCCGCCGATCCCCGGGCCGACGGCCGTGCGGTCGTGGTCGCCGGCCCCGACATCGACCATCCCGGGCGGGCGGCATGAGCGCTCTGGCCCCGACCTCGACCGCGGAGGTGACGCCCGGCGACAAGCACCCGCTTGATCCGCTTGCCCCGCAGGAGATCGCCGCCGCGGTCGCACTCGCGCGTGCCGACGGCCGCCTCTCCGACGGCGCGCGCTTCTGGGGCGCCACGCTCGACGAAGCCCACGCCCGGGCGGTTCTCAGCGGCGATGCCCCGGCCGCCGCCCGCCGGGTGGGGTTGGTGGCGATGGAGGCCGACGGCAGCGCGGCCTGGGAGATCGCGGTGGCGCTGCACCCCCCCGGATCGGCCGGGGTGAGCCGTTGTGAGTCGTGGGACGCGGTCGACGCCACCCGGCCGGGGATCACCTCCGAGGAGGCCCGTGCGGCGGCGCAGGCCTGTCGTGAGAGTCCCGAGTTCCGGGCGGCGATGGCCAAACGGGGGATCGACGACGTCTCCCGGACCGTCATCGACGCCGAGTCGATCGGCGGCTTCGTCCCCGAGCGCTACGCCGGGCGCCGGATCGCCTGGGGCAGCGTCTGGCATCGTGCCGACGACGGCGACAACGCCTACGCCCGGCCGGTCCAGGGTGTCGTCCCGATCATCGACCTGCACGAGATGCGCGTCCTCGAGGTCGAGGATCACGGCATCATCCCCGTCTCGCAGGAGGCGGGGCCTCTGGACCACGGCGCGTGGGGCCCCGACCGTTCCGGTCTCGCCCCCCTGGAGGTCGTCCAGCCCGAGGGCACGAGCTTTGCCGTCGAGGGGCGCAGGGTCACGTGGCAGGGATGGGAGCTGCGCGTCGGGTTCACCCACCGCGAGGGTCTCGTCCTCTATGACCTGTCGTTCCTGGGCCGTTCGGTCCTGCGGCGGGCCGCGTGCAACGAGATGTACGTCCCGTACCTGGATCCCAGCTCGACCCAGTACCGCAAGAACTTCTTCGATTGGGGCGAGTACGGAGCCGGGCCGTTGACCAACTCGCTGACGCTCGGCTGTGATTGCCTGGGCGTCATCCACTACTTCGACGCCGCGTACCTCGGCGGCGACGGGGAGGCGCGGACGATCCCCAATGCGATCTGCATGCATGAGGAGGACGCCTCGGTGCTGTGGAAGCACCGTGACATGCGCCGCGACATCGGCTGGGTGCGCCGGGCACGGCGGCTGGTCATCTCAAACTTCCAGACCGTCGCCAATTACGACTACGGGTTCTACTGGTCGCTGTACCAGGACGGACGCATCGAGCTCGAGGTCAAGCTCACCGGCATCCTCTCGGCCTCGGGCATCGAGCCCGGCGCCGACGTCCGTCACGGCCGTGTCGTCTCCGAGCGCGTCCAGACGCCGCTGCATCAGCACTACTTCGGGATCCGCCTCGACGCCGCGGTCGACGGGCCGCGCAACCGCCTGGTGGAGGAGCACGCCGAGGGGGAGAGCGACCCGTCCCGGGATCCGTATGGCAACGCCGTGCGAACCGTGCGGACCCCGCTGCTGAGCGAATCACGGGCGGCGCGGCGAACCGATCCCGCCAGCGGCCGCCACTGGCGAATCGAGAGCACGCAGCGCACCAACCGCTCCGGTGAGCCGACCGCCTACCGCCTCATCCTCCCGGACACGACGCAGTCCTTCTGCCGGCCCGACAGCGTGATGGCCCGCCGGGCGCCGTTCATTCACCAGCACCTGTGGGCGACCCGCTCCGATCCGGCTCAGCGGTTCATCGGCGGCCAGTTTCCGAACAACGCCGAGCCCGGCGAGGACGGCGTGCATCTCTGGTCCCAGGCCGACCGGTCGCTCGACGGCGAGGAGATCGTTCTCTGGCCCGTGCTCGGCACCCATCACTTCCCCCGACCCGAGCAGTGGCCGGTGATGCCCGTCGACTCGATCGGCCTCCGCTTGGAGCCCGACGGCTTCTTCGACCGCAACCCGGCGCTCGACGTCGCACCCCCGTCGTGTCACTGATGGGTGAACTGATCATCGGTCGTCCGGTGGTGATCGCGGTCGACCCCCAGCAGGGCGGGTCACAGCCGGGTGGCGGCATCCCCGCGACGATGACCGGCCGGGCGCAGCGGGCCGCGCGGATGGTCCACATCGTGCACCGCGCGCGGGAGCTCGGCGTCCCCGTGGTCTTCATCCAGGAGGTGCACAAGCGGTCGATGATCGACATTGGCCGTGAGCTCGACGGCGCCGAGGGACCCCACTGCGTCGAGGACGACCCCGCCAACGGCTTCATCGAGGGGATCGAGCCGCGCCCTGAGGAGTTCCACATTCGCAAGCGGCGCTACTCGGCGTTCTTCGGCACCGAGCTTGAGATCGTGCTCAGGGCCTACGACGCGCAGACGCTGATCCTGTTCGGCGGCCTCACCGACGTGTGCATCCACTACACGGCCGTCGACGCCCACCAGCACGACTACCACGTGCGGGTGGCCAGCGACGCGGTCGGCGGCTCTTCGCAGGCCGCCCACGACGCCGCTCTGGCCGCGATCCAATACCTCCAGCGCGACGCCCTGGCGTGCACCGATGACCTCCTGGACGCGCTCGAGCTGTGGTCGAGGGGATGAGGTCCGATGAGCGTCCCGGTCGCGTCCCGCGCCCTCGAATCGATGACTAGAATGGCCCCTCTCGGGCGATTAGCTCAGTCGGTTAGAGCGCTTCTCTGATAAGGAAGAGGTCCCAGGTTCGAATCCTGGATCGCCCATC
>CAZZWJ010000291.1:0-3995 GCA_964657875.1 uncultured Solirubrobacteraceae bacterium | reverse complement strand
ATGCGCACTTTTTGACCTCCGAGAGAATATCGGTCGACGGCCACGCCGCCCGGGAGCCCGACTATGCGCAGGCCGCGGACGTGATCGTCCCCCAGCGACGCGCGCGTGACATGCCGACGGTCCTCGCCGCCGTCGAGGGTCTGCAATTCCCGGGAGTCCGGATGCTGTGGGCGAGCAGCCCGTCGGGCGACTACCCCGCCTACATCGGCCCCGGGCTGCTCGGCCCCGGCGGCGACGAGGACGACGGCGCGGTGCCGGTCGCGGGATTCTGGCCGGCGGAGATCACCGGCCGCCGGTTTCTCGTCACCGACTGGAACGCCGGCCGGCGCTACGCCGATCGCCTGCCGCGACTCGACGGTCGCGTCGTGATCACCCCCGGCGAACAGTCAAAGACGGTCGCCCACGCCGAGATCGTGTGGACCGAGCTCGCCCGCGGGGCGATGACCCGCGCCGACATCGTGGTCGCCCTCGGCGGCGGGGTCGTCGGGGATCTCGCCGGCTTCTGCGCGGCCACCTACCAGCGCGGGGTGCGCTTCGTCCAGGTCCCGACGACGCTCGTCGCCCAGGTCGACTCGGCGTTCGGGGGCAAGACCGGCGTCGACCTGCCGGAGGCCAAGAACTACGTCGGTGCCTTTCATCAGCCGCGCGCGGTGATCGCCGACACCGACACCCTCGCCACGCTGCCGCCCGCGGAGCTCGGCGCCGGGTACGCCGAGGTCGTCAAGACCGCGCTGCTGGCCGGGGGCTGGCTGTGGGAGCGGGTCCGTGCGGGCGCCGATCCGGCCGATCCGGACATCATCGCCGCCTGCGCGCACACCAAGCTGCGGGTCGTCGCCGCCGACGAGCGTGACACCGGGGTTCGCCAGACCCTCAACCTCGGTCACACCGTCGGCCACGCGATCGAGACCGTCACCGGCTACGCGAGCTACCGCCACGGCGAGGCGGTCGGTCTCGGCCTGCTCGCGGCGCTGCGACTCTCCGGCGCCGGTGCGCTGCGCGACGAGGTCAGCGACCTGCTCGGCGCCCGCGGGCTGCCGACGAAGCTGTCGGACGTCGATCCCGACGCGGTCGTGATGGCGACCGCGCGGGACAAGAAGCGGGTGGGGGAGGGGCCGGTGCCGTTCGTGCTGCTCGCCGAGCCCGGCGACGCGCACCCGGGTTCGACCGTCCAGCCCCGCGAGCTCATCGCGGCCGTCCGTGAGCTGACGACCGGCTAGCGTCTGGAGGCCCTGATGTCCGTCGTCCGCAACCGCATCGAGATCATGCACGGGGTCAACCTCGACCAGCTCGGTCGCCGTGATCCCGGCCATTACGGCACGCTCACCCTCACCGAGCTCGAGCAGACGATCGCCGGCCAGGCCGCCGACCTCGGGCTTGCCACCCAGTTCTTCGCCACCAATCACGAGGGCGCGTTCGTCGAGCACCTGCACGGCCTCGAGGGGCTCGCCGATGCGGTGCTGCTCAACCCCGGCGCGTGGACGCACTACGCCTACGCGATCCGCGACGCGCTGGAGCTCACCGGACTGCCCGCCGTCGAGGTGCACCTCTCCGACGTCGACGCCCGCGAGAGCTTTCGCCACACGTCGGTGCTCTCAGACCTGTGCGTCGGCCGGGTCGCCGGTCAGGGGCCCGACGGCTACCGCGAGGGTCTGCGGCTGCTGCGCGAGGAGCTCACCGCCCGTGTCTGATAGCCCGTTCGGGTCACGGAGCCGCGCGACCCGCCTGGTGGAGGAGATCACGCCCGTCGCCGAGCTCATGCTCGTCACCTCGCTGGTCAACGTCCGTTACCTGACGGGCTTCACCGGCTCGGCCGGGGCGGTCCTGATCGGCGCCGACACCCGCGTCTTCCTCACCGACTTCCGCTATCGCGAGCAGTCGGCCGCCGAGGTCCCCGACGGATTTGAGCGCTGCATCGTCGCCGGCGACATGTCCGCCGAGATCGCCCGCCGGCTGCCGGCCGGAGAGCTGCGCCTCGGATTCGAGGACGGCGAGATGACGGTCCGAGACCACGCCAAGCTCGGCGAGTCGCTGCCCGGGGCGGTGACGCTCGTCGCCGCCGGCAGCCCCGTCGAGGCGCTGCGCATGGTCAAGGACGCCGAGGAGATCGCGCGTATCCGGGCCGCGGCGCAGCTCGCCGACGCCGCGTTGCGGGAGGTGATGGAGCAGGGCCTCGCCGGGCGCACCGAGATCGAGGTCGCCCAGGCGATCGAGGACGGGATGCGCCGCCGCGGCGCCTCGGGCGCATCGTTTGAGACGATCGTCGCCGCCGGAGCGCATGGTGCGCTGCCCCACGCCAACCCGCGCGACGTCGTGATCGCGGATCATGAGCTCGTCGTCATCGACTGGGGCGCGGTGCTCGACGGCTACTGCTCGGACTGCACGCGCACGCTGGCCACCGGCGAGCTCCCGGAGAGCGCGCAGGTCGTCTATGACCTGGTGCACGCGGCCCAGCTCGTCGGCCTCGATGCGGTCCGCCCCGGCGCCGACGGACGCGCCGTCGACGCCGCCGCGCGGGCGAGGATCGAGGCGGACGGCCACGGCGACCACTTCGGCCACAGCCTCGGACACGGCGTCGGTCTGGAGGTCCACGAGCTGCCGCGCCTCTCCCAGCGCTCGGAGGAGACGCTCGCCCCCGGGAACATCGTCACCGTCGAGCCGGGTGTCTACGTCCCGGGTGAGGTCGGGGTGCGGATCGAGGACCTCTGTCTGGTCACCGAGTCCGGCCGCGAGATCCTCACCGACATCCCCAAAGAGCTCATCACCGTCGGCTGACGCCGCCGGCCCCCCGTCGCCCCATGTCCCGTCGCACCGATCAACGCCGCAGCGCCGTGTGGGCGCTCTATCAGAGCGACCTGCTCAACCGTGACCTCGGCGACACCCTGCCCCCGGACGTGGCGATGTTCACGCTCGCCCTCGCCGAGCAGGTGCTCGAGCATCAAGCCGAGCTCGACGAGCTCATCCGCCGGCACGCCTCCGACTGGACGCTTGAGCGAATCGCGCCCCTGGAGCGCTCGATCCTGCGCGTCGCGCTGCTGGAGCTCCTGTATCCCGAGATCGTCCCCGGAGAGTCGCCGATCCCGCCCGAGGGAGCGATCAACGAGGCCGTGGAGACCGCCAAGCGCTTCTGCGGCGCTGCCGCGCCGGGGTTCGTCAACGGGGTGCTCGCCGCGGTGCTGCGCGAGCGCGTCGCCTCTCAGGGCCCCTGACCCACCGTCCGGGGGAGATAAGCGCCAGGTAGGAATCCGGCGCCCCCGCGGCCGGTCGCGCCACAATCTCCTGCGATGCGACTGCTCGTCGTCGACGATGACCGGGGAATCCGCGACGTGCTGCGTCGCGCGCTCACGCTCGCCGGCTATGAGGTGCGCCTCGCGCAGACGGGCGCCGACGCGCTCGCCCAGATCGCCGACGGTGAGCCCGAGGCGGTCGTGCTCGACATCGGATTGCCGGACATCGACGGGCTGGAGGTCTGCCGGCTGCTGCGGGCCGAGGGCAACCGCGTGCCGGTGCTCATGCTCACCGCCCGCGACGCGGTGAGCGATCGCATCGACGGCCTCGATGCGGGCGCCGACGACTACCTGGCCAAGCCGTTTGACATCGACGAGCTGCGCGCGCGGCTGCGGGCGCTGCTGCGCCGCAGCGGCGGTCAGCCGCTCGGGGAGGGCGGTCAGGACGCGGGACTCACGTTCGGCGACCTGCGCCTGGACGCCGCCCGTCACGGCGTCCAGGTCGGCTCGCTCTCCGGGCCGCCGGAGGGGAACTTCGTCGAGCTCACCCGCACCGAGTATCAGCTGCTGGAGCTGCTCATGCTCAACCCCCGCCGCGTCCTGCCCCACAGCCTCATCTACGACCGCGTCTGGGGCTATGACTTCGGCCCCAGCTCCAATGCACTGCGCGTCTATGTCGGCTACCTGCGTCGCAAGCTCGAGGAGGCGGGGGCGCGCGCGGGCATCCACACGATGCGCGGGATCGGATATGCCCTGCGCGACGCCAACGCC
>CAZZWJ010000290.1:0-3996 GCA_964657875.1 uncultured Solirubrobacteraceae bacterium | reverse complement strand
GCGGCGGCCATCCGCGAGGGTCTCGTCGACACGCTCAAGCTCGGCAACGTCGACGCCGAGCGCGACTGGGGCTATGCGAAGGACTACGTGCAGGCGATGTGGCTCATGCTCCAGCAGGACACGCCGGAGGATTTCGTGATCGCCACCGGCGTCGCTCACACGGTGCGCCGGTGCGTGGAGATCGCCTTCGATCAGGCCGGGGTGGAGATCGACGGGCACGTGGAGATCGACGACTCGCTCAAGCGACCGGCGGAGGTCGACCAGTTGATCGGCGACCCCGGCAAGGCGAAGCGGATCCTCGGCTGGACGCCGGAGACGAGCTTTGAGCAGCTCATCCGGCTGATGGTCGACGCCGACCACGAGCTGCTGTCGGGCCGCGGCCGGCGGTGACCGAGCCCCCGCGGCGGGCTCTCATCACCGGGATCACCGGCCAGGACGGATCGTTCCTCGCCGAGGAGCTCCTCGCCCGCGGCTATGAGGTCACCGGGCTCACCCGTCGAGATCCAGCCCAGGGCCTCGGCACGGTCGAGCCGCTGCGCGGGCGACTCACGCTGCTGCAGGGCGACGTCCGAGATCCGGCGACCCGCGACGCGATCGCCGAGCTCGCCCCGGCCGAGGTCTACCACCTCGCCGCCCCGACGTTCGTCCCCGACTCGTGGGCCGATCCGGCCGCGACGATGGACGCGATCCACGGCTCGACCGCGGCGCTGCTGCAAACGCTCACCGGAGACCTGGCCGCCGCGCGCCTGTTCCTCGCCGGTTCGGCGGAGATGTTCGGCGACGCCCCGGTGAGTCCCCAGCGCGAGGACACCCCCGCGCGTCCGCGCACCCCCTACGCGAGCGCCAAGCTCGCCGCCTGCCAGCTCGCCGGTCAGATGCGTGACCGCGACGGCTGCTTCGTCGTCACCGGGATCCTCTACAACCACGAATCCGAACGTCGCCCGCAGCGGTTCGTCACCCGCAAGATCACGCGCGCGGCGGCCGAGATCTCGCTCGGGCGCCGGGACCGGCTCACGCTCGGCGACCTGTCCGCGGTCCGTGACTGGTCGTTCGCCGGCGACGTGATGCACGGAGCCTGGCTCTCACTGCAGGCGCAGACGGCCGCTGACTACGTGCTCGCGAGCGGCGTCGGTCACTCGGTCGCCGAGCTTTTGGGCGCCGCGTTTGATCACGTCGGGCTGGACCCCGCCGACCACGTCGACATCGATCCGACGCTCGTGCGCGCGCCTGAACCGGTGGCTCCGATCGGGGATGCCTCCCGGGCGCGGGAGCGGCTCGGATGGGCGCCGTCGGTGACCTTCACCGAGCTCGTCGGGCGCATGGTCGATGCCGACCGCGAGGCGCTCCGTGACGGCCGGGACATGGTCTAGCCTGCCCAGGATGGCTGAGATCACGGACATGCTGCGCCGAAGTCCGCTGCATGACCGCCATCTTGCTGCGGGCGCGAAGCTCATCGGGTTCGCCGGTTGGGAGATGCCCGTCTCCTACGCCGGGATCCGGTCTGAGCACGCCGCGGTGCGCGAGCATGCCGGCGTCTTCGACGTCTCGCACATGGGGGAGATCGAGACCCGCGGCCCGGATGCCGAGGCGTTCCTCCAGCGCCTGCTCTCAAACGATCTCGGCAAGCTCGCCGAGGGTGGGGCGCAGTACAGCGTCCTGTGTCGCGAGGACGGCGGCGTCATCGACGATCTCTTCACCTACCGCCTCGCCGACTCCGTCTATCTCACGGTCACGAACGCCGCCAATCACGTCGCCGACCTCGAATGGTTCACCGTGCACGCCGAGGGCCTCGACGTCGAGGTGATCGACCGCATCGACGACTTCGCGATGCTCGCCGTCCAGGGACCGCAGGCCCGGGCGATCCTCTCCGCGCTCACCGACGGCGAGCTGCCGGCGCGGTTTCACACCGCCGAGCGGACGGTCGCCGGAGCGCCGACGCTCGTCTGCGGGACCGGCTACACCGGGGAGGACGGCTGTGAGCTGCTGCTGGAGCCCGCAGACGCACCCGCGGTCTGGGACGCCCTGCTGTCGGCCGGCGTGACGCCGGTCGGCCTCGGTGCCCGGGACACCCTGCGCCTGGAGGTCTGTTACCACCTCTACGGCAACGACCTGATGGCCTCCCGTGGCCCGATCGAAGCGGGTCTGGGCTGGTGCTGTGCGGAGGCGACGGGCTTCATCGGCTCCGCGGCGATCGCCGGTGTCCGCGCGCAGGGACCGACGGAGAAGCTCGCGGCGTTCGTGATCGAGGGATCCGGGATCGCCCGTCAGGGCAACCCGGTCCTCGGCGGCGGGACGGTGACCAGCGGGACGCTCTCCCCGACGTTGGGCCGGGGCATCGGAATGGCCTACCTGCCCGCCGATCACGCCGAGCCCGCCACCCGCATCGAGATCGACGTGCGCGGCAGCATCCGCCCGGCGGTCGTCGTCGGCAAACCCATCTACCGCAAGGAGTCCTGACGTGGCCGAGGCAAGCTACCCCGACGATCTGCTCTACCACTCCGATCACGACTGGGCTCGCGTCGACGGCGACGAGGCGACGTTCGGGATCACCTGGTACGCGCAGGACTCGATGGGAGAGGTCGTCTTCTTCGACCCGCCGAAGGTCGGCACCCAGGTGACCAAGGACTCCCCCTACACCGAGGTCGAATCGGTGAAAGCGGTCTCGGATGTGATCGGCCCGCTGTCGGGCGAGGTGATCGCCGTCAACGACGACCTCTCCGACTCCCCGGAGACGATCAACGAGGACCCCTACGGCGACGGCTGGCTCGTGCGCGTGAAGCTGTCAGATCCCGGCGAGCAGGATTCGCTGATGGACGCCGCGGCCTATGAGGGGACGCTGTCATGAGTCGCTACACCTCGGCCACCGACGCCGACCGCGCCGAGATGCTCGCGGCGATCGGCGTCGACAGCATCGCGGACCTGTTCGCCGACGTACCCGCGGACCTGCGGCTCGCCGACGGCCTGGATCTCGACCCGGGACTGTCGGAGCAGGAGGTGTACGCCGAACTGCGCGCGCTCGCGCAGCGCAACGTCAGCACCGAGGAGGAGGTGTCGTTCCTCGGCGCCGGGATGTACGACCACTACGTGCCGTCGCTCGTGGACTCGATCACGAGCCGCTCGGAGTTCCTCACCCCCTACACGCCCTACCAGCCCGAGGTCTCCCAGGGCGGGTTGCAGGCGATGTTCGAATATCAGACCGCGATCAGCGAGCTCACCGGTCTGCCGGTGTCGAACGCCTCGGTGTACGAGGGCCCCAGCGCCGTCGCCGCCGCCGGCTACGTGGCGAAGAACGCCAACTCCCGGACGCGCTTCGTCGTGTCGCGCGGGGTGCATCCCCACGCCCGGGAGACGCTCGTCACGCTCGCCCACGCCTGGGGTGTGGAGATCGTCGAGGCACCGTTGCGCGACGGGGTCACCGAGCTGCCGGAGCTCGACGACACGGTGAGTGCGGTGATCGTCGCCCAGCCGAACTTCCTCGGCGCCGTGGAGGACCTCGAAGCGCTCGCCACCGCCGCGCACGACGTCGGCGCGCTGTGCATCGCGTCGTGTGACCCGCTGCCGCTCGCGCTGCTGCGCACGCCGGGCGAGTGCGGGGTGGACATCGCCGTGGGGGAGGGACAGACGCTCGGTAACCGCCTGGACTACGGCGGCCCGTCATTCGGCTTCTTCGCGACCACCCAGGCGCTGCTGCGCCGCATCCCCGGCCGGATCGCGGGGGAGACCGTCGACATGGATGGCAAGCGTGGCTACGTGCTCACGCTGCAGACGCGCGAGCAGCACATCCGCCGGGAGAAGGCGACCTCGAACATCTGCACCGCCCAGGCCCTCAACGCGCTGGCCGGAGTCATCTACCTCAGCTGGCTGGGACGCCGCGGGATCGTCGAGCTCGCCGAGCTGCTCATCCAGCGCACCGCCTACGCCCGGGACGCGCTCAGCGCCCTGGAGCGTGCCCGTGTCCGGATCGAGCCACGCGCACAGCGAATCGACCGGTCGGGT
>CAZZWJ010000289.1:0-4013 GCA_964657875.1 uncultured Solirubrobacteraceae bacterium | reverse complement strand
GCCACGTCGCCGCGCTCGGCTTCGAGCTCTACATGCAGATGCTCGACGAGGCGGTCGAGGCCGCCGGCGGTGAGGAGTCCGACGAGCCCGACTGGGAGCCGGTGCGCCTCGACGTGAACGTCGACGCCTACGTGCCCGCCGAGTACATCCCCTACGAGCAGGCCAAGGTCGACGTCCACCGCCGGATCGCCGGCGCCCGCGAGGTGGCCGACCTGATGGCCCTGCGCGACGAGCTCCGAGACCGCTTCGGTGAGCTGCCCGAGCCGCTGGAGAACCTGATCGCGCTGCAGCAGGCGCGGATCAAGTTCGGACAGGCCGGCGCCCAGGCGGTGTCGGTGCGCGGCGACCGCCTCGCGGTGACGCCGATCGAGCTTGACTCGATCCGGGCCAAGGCGATCCGCGCCGAGATCCCCGAAGCGCTGTATGAATCGGGCAAGTCGCAGCTGTCGATGCGCGTCCCCAAGGACCCCGAGCTGCGCTTCCCCGCGATCATCCGCGCCGCCGACGTGCTCCTGTCGGTGATCCGCGAGGCGCGGCCCGACCCCGTCGCGGCCTGACGCACCCCCGTCCGCACCGCCCGGATAAGAGACACCGAAGTCTTGGCGGGCACGACGCCGTCGCGCTCGATCGGCCCGCTACCATCGGCCGCCGATGAAGTCTCGCGGTTCGATCCTGGCGCTCTGCGCCTTTTTTGTGGCCATTGCGCTGGCCGTCTCCGGATGCGGTTCGAGCATCCCCAGCGGCGCGGTCGCCAGCGTGGCGGGCAACCCGATCTCCAAGCAGGCGATCGACCACTGGATGTACATCGACGAGAAGAGCCAGGCGAGCACCAGCACCGGCACCGCCGTGATCGTGCCCAACGATCCGCCCGGCTTCGCCAACTGCATCAAGCAGGGGCGCGCGGAGATCGCGACGCTCAAGTCCGAGACCACCAAGCAGGTCCGCGCCGCCTGCTCGACGTTCTTCACGACGCTCTCCAGTCAGGTCATGGGCTACCTGATCAATGCGTACTGGTACCAGGCTCGCGCGACCAAGCTCGGGGTCACGCCGACCGCCGCGCAGGTGCAGGCGCAGCTGACCAAGGAGAAGAACCAGGAGTTCAAGACGCCCGCCGCCTACACGGCGTACCTGAAGCAGAGCGGTGAGACGAACGCCGACCTGCTCTACCAGACCCGCGCCCAGCTCACGCTGAAGCGGCTCGAGGCCAAGCACATGACGACCGTCACCGCCGCGGACATCGCCGCCTACTACAAGGCCCATCAGTCGACCTACGGGTCCCCGGCGTCGCGCAACCTGCGCATCGTGCTCGCCAAGACCGACAGTGGCGCCAAGGCCGCCCTCGCCGCCCTGAAGAGCGGCAAGAGCTGGAGCGTCGTGGCCAAGAAGTACTCGACCGATCCGACGACCAAGAACCGCGGCGGACTGCTCACCAACGTCACCTCCGGCTCCCAGGACGCCGCCCTGTCCAAGGCCGCGTTCGCCGCGCCGCTGAAGAAGCTCGTCGGCCCGGTGAAGGGTCAGTTCGGCTACTACGTGGTCCAGGTGATCAAGATCACCCCGGCGACACGTCAGTCACTCGCCTCGGTCTCCTCGTCGATCAAGAGCACGCTCACCACCGCCATGCAGACGAAGGCGAGCACGGCCGTCACCAAAGAGGTCAAGGCGGCCTACGGCGCCCACACGCTCTGTGCGAAGTACTACTCGATGTCTGACTGCCACGGCTACAAGGCCCCGAAGACCACGGCAACGACCACGTCGGCCGCCACGAGCGCGGCGACGACGACGTCGGCCTCGACCACCGCCTCGACCTCGCACTGACGATGACGGGGTCCGCCCCCGCCTCGCCGCCCGGCGACGACGCCGCCCGGGCGATCGCCCGCCTCGACGCGATCACCCACCGGCTGCGCCGGGAATGCCCATGGGATCGTGAGCAGGACGAGCGCTCGATCGTGCCCCACACCGTCGAGGAGGCCTACGAGCTCGCCGACGCCGCCCATTCCGGCGACGACGCCAAGCTGCTCGACGAGCTCGGTGACGTGCTCTTTCAGGTCCACTTCCTCGCGCTGCTGCTCAGCGAGCGGGGCGCCGGGGATCTCGCGGCGGTCGCCGATCATGCCACCGAGAAGCTGATCCGCCGTCATCCTCACGTCTTCGGCGAGGCCGAGGTCGCCGATGCCGCCGACGTGCTGCGCAACTGGGATCAGATCAAGCAGACCGAAGCCGGCCGCGAGCCGGGTCTCTTCGGCGAGGTCCCGGAGAACCTGCCCGCGCTGCTGCATGCCCGCAAGGTCCAGCGCCGGGCCGCCTCCTCGGGCTTTGATCCCGCCCGCCATGACCCCGAGCTGCCGGTGGCGGCGCTCACCGGCACGCTGCAGGCGCTGCCGGCGGCCGGCGAGGATGCGTTCGCCGAGGTCGGCGATCTCCTGTTTGCGGCGGTGAACCTCGCCCGGACGCTCAAGGTCGATCCGGAGCTCGCGCTGCGCGCCGCGTCCGGGCGCTTCCGGGCGCGGGTGAGCGCCGCGGCCCAGCGGGCCGCGTCCGCGGGCGAGAGGTGGGACGATCTCGCCTTCGACCAGCAGCTCGGCCACTACGCCCGGGCCGTCCATCAACAGGGAGACCCCCCCGCACCATGAGCCAGATCGAGCACGTGCACGCCCGTCAGATCCTCGACAGCCGCGGTAACCCGACGGTCGAGGTCGAGCTCTCGGTCGCCTCCGGGGCCTGGGGCCGGGCCGCGGTGCCCTCGGGCGCCTCGACGGGTGAGTTCGAGGCCACCGAGCTGCGCGACGGCGGGACGGCGTGGATGGGCAAGGGCGTCAGCCGGGCGGTGGAGAACGTCAACGGGGAGATCGCCACCGCACTGCGCGGCCAGGACGCCTCCGGCCAGGCCGCCCTGGACCGGATCCTCATCAGCCTCGACGGCACGCCCAACAAGGCGCGCCTCGGGGCCAACGCGATCCTCGCCGTCTCCCTCGCGGCCGCCCACGCCTCCGCGGCCGAGGAGCGCCAGCCGCTGTGGCGCTACCTGGGCGGCGAGACCGCACACGTCCTGCCGGTGCCGATGATGAACGTGCTCAACGGCGGTGCCCACGCCGACAACGCCGTCGACTTCCAGGAGTTCATGATCGTGCCCGTCGGCGCGGAGAGCTTCTCGGAGGCGCTGCAGATGGGCGCCGAGGTGTTTCATCATCTCAAGGCGACCCTGCACGAGCAGGGCCACGGCACGACGGTCGGCGACGAGGGCGGCTTCGCCCCCGACCTCGAATCAAACGCGCAGGCGCTGGACCTGCTCGTCGCCGGGATCCGCGCCGCCGGCTATGAGCCCGGCGAGCAGATCGCGATCGCCCTGGATCCCGCGGTCTCCGAGCTGCACGACGAGACCGGCTACGTCCTGCGCCACGAGGGCCGGACGCTGCAGGCGCCCGAGCTCGCCGCCTACTGGGCGCAGCTGTGCGACGGCTACCCGATCGTCTCGATCGAGGACGGGATGGACGAGGAGGACTGGGCGGGGTGGAAGCTGCTCACCGAGCGCCTCGGCGACCGCGTGCAGCTCGTCGGCGACGACCTCTTCGTCACCAACACCCAGCGCCTGAAGCGGGGTATCGACGCCGGCGTCGGCAACTCGATCCTCGTCAAGGTCAACCAGATCGGCACCCTCACCGAGACGTTCGCGGCGGTCCGGATGGCGCGGGAGGCCGGCTACTCGGCGGTCATGTCACACCGCTCGGGAGAGACCGAGGACGTGACGATCGCCGATCTCGCCGTCGCCACCGGCTGTGGACAGATCAAGACCGGCGCGCCCTCGCGCTCGGATCGCGTCGCCAAGTACAACCAGCTGCTGCGCATCGAGGAGGCCCTCGGAGCCGAGGCCAGCTACCCGGGCGCGACGGCGTTTCGCCGCTGAGGCGCCGGCGCGGTGACCGGAGCTTGATCGTGGCGCAGGAAGGCGGTCGGAGGCGTCGAAGGATGCGCCAGAAGGATGCCGTCCGCCCGTTCCTCACCCGCCCGTTCGT
>CAZZWJ010000288.1:0-4022 GCA_964657875.1 uncultured Solirubrobacteraceae bacterium | reverse complement strand
GTTCGGATCGGCCGCTGGCCGCTGGCGCTGGCCTGTGCGGCTGCGGGGTTCGCATTCACCGCCGTCCAGGACGTCTCTGACTGGATCACCTACAGCAGCCACAGCCTCGCCGCCCTCGGCGCGACCGTCGGCTCGGGCCTCGGCTTCGACGGGATCTACGCCGGCGCCTGCCTCGGCTTCGCGCTCGCCTTCGGTCCCGCGCTGCTGCGCTCGGTCCAGCGCTTCGCCCGGCGCACCGAGGTCACGTGGGTCGACGTCGGCGGGCCGGGCGGCCACGTCGCCGGAGTGATGATCGTGGCGGTGCTGGCGAGCGGTGCGCTGCTGGGACCCGGCTCCGGGCGGGCGCGCGCCGCCGCGTCGGCGTCGCCGGTCGCGCGGGCGGTGGCCTTCCTGGAGCACGCCCAGAACGCCGACGGTGGCTTGGGCGAGGCCCCGGGTGAGCCGTCGGCGTCGCTGTTCACCGGTTGGGCGGCGCTCGGCCTGCGCTCGGCCGGGGTCGACGTGGCGACCCTGGCCCGCGCTCACGGGGCGACGCTGCTGGCCTACATCCGCAGGGGCGAGGGGGCGAAGGACCCGGGTTCACTGGAGCGCACGATCCTCGTCCTGCGCGCCGCGGGTGCCTCGCCAACCACCCCGCGTGACCTCGTCGCCGAGCTGGTCCAGCACGTCGCCGCCGACGGCTCCGTCGCCGGGCAGGTGAACCTCACCGCGTTCGGGGTGCTCGCGCTGCGCGCCGTCGGCGGTCACGCGAACGCGGTCCTCGAGGGCCGGGCGCTGCACTGGCTGGCCGGTGAGGCCGACTCCGACGGCGGCTATGGCTTCGCCGGGCGCGGCGCGAGCAGTGACGCCGATGACACCGGCGCCGTCCTGGAGGCATTCGGAGCCTCACGTGCCCTCGACGTCGTCCGGGCGCGCCGGGGAGCGGTGGGCTACCTGCGCCATGACCAGGACCCCGACGGCGGCTTCCCCGCCGGTCCCGCAGCCGGCTCCAACGCCCAGTCGACCGCGTGGGTGGTCCAGGGGCTGATCGCCGCCGGAGTGGCGCCCGCGTCGGTGCGTCGTGGCGGCCACACGCCACTCGCCTACCTCGACGGACTGGTGTCCCGCGACGGCGCGGTGAGCTACGCCCGCGGGGCGACCCAGACGCCGGTGTGGGTGACCGGTGAGGCGCTGATGGCGCTCGCCGGGACGCCGCTGCCGGTCGCGCCGCCACGTCCGTCGGTGGTTGCCCGGCGTCGCGGCTCGGCGGGGTCGGCGGGGTCGGGGGCGACGTCGTCGACCACGGGCCCGACCTCGGTGACCCCAACCGCCGCGACATCGGCGACCGCGGCGACGCCAGGGACCGCGGCGGCGACCTCGACCACGCGGGGCGCGCATCACCCCTCCGCCGCGCGCCACCGGGCGCGGGGGCATCGTCGACGTCGCCCCGCGCGTTCCTCACCGAGTCGCCTGGCTCGTCGGCGGCGCCCGGTCACGCGTTCGATCGCCCGTATGGAGGCGGTGGTGTCGCGCATCCCGCGCCGGGTCATCGCCGCGGCCCGCCTCGCCCCCTAAACGCCGTGGCCCGCCTCGCTCGCTGACGCCGGGGGGTGATGGATCTGACCCCTCGTAGGCCGAGGTAGGACGCATCACCCCAGGCCGGCGCGGGTGACCAATCAACGCGGAGAGTCAGCAACCCGAGCAGTCATTCGTCTGAGATCGCAGACGGTTGTGATGGAGCGCACAGCATCCGGCCGGTCTGATCAATAGTCTGCGCGCCCCATGAGGATCGGCGTGCCGAAGGAGACGGCCGAGGGAGAGAGTCGCGTCGCGCTCGTTCCCGAGGCTGTCCGCAAGCTCACCCAACGCGACACCACACAGGTGCTCGTGCAACGGGGTGCGGGCGCGGGAGCGCTGATCCCCGACGAGGCATTCGCCGAGGCGGGCGCTGAGCTCACCGACGACGCGACGGACGTGTTCGGCGCGGACGTCGTGCTCAAGGTCGCGCCGCCGAGCGCGGAGGAGATCCGGCAGCTCGCACCGACGACGACGCTGATCGGGTTCCTGGCGCCACTCTCCAACGCCGCCGGCATCAGCGCCCTCGCGACCGCCGGGGTGACGAGCTTCGCGGTGGAGGCGGTGCCGCGGATCAGCCGGGCACAGGCGATGGACGCGCTCTCCAGCCAGGCGAACATCGCCGGCTATCGCGCGGCGCTGATCGGCGCTCAGGAGCTCGGGCGCTACTACCCGATGCTGATGACCGCCGCGGGGACGATTCGCCCCGCCACGGTGCTGGTGCTCGGCGCCGGGGTCGCGGGACTGCAGGCGATCGCGACCGCCCGCCGGCTCGGCGCCGTCGTGCAGGGCTTCGACGTGCGCTCGGCGGTCAAGGAGCAGGTCGAGTCCCTCGGAGCGACGTTCCTCGAGTTCGACCTCGGCGAGGACCTCGAGGGCCAGGGCGGATACGCGCGGGAGCTGAGCGCCGAGCAGCAGGCCCGTCAGCAGGAGCTGATGGCGGAGGCGATCGGCAAGGTCGACGTGGTGATCACGACGGCGCTCGTGCCGGGGCGCCGGGCGCCGATCCTCGTCACCGAGGATGCGGTGGCGCTGATGAAGCCGGGGTCGGTGGTCGTCGACCTCGCCGGGGAGCAGGGCGGCAACTGCGCGCTGTCCGAACCCGGGGAGACGGTGCTGCGCCACAACGTGAAGATCTGCGCGCCGCTCAACGTTCCCGGCTCGATGGCCGAGCACGCCTCCCAGCTGTACGCGCGCAACCTCCAGGAGCTTCTGGGACTGATGACCGGGGAGGACGGCGCGCTCGCGCTGGACTTCGAGGATGAGGTGATCGCCGGCGCCTGCATCACCCGCGACGGCGAGATCGTGCACGACGGCGCCAAGCAGGCCGCGGCCTCCGGCGCGCAGACGTAGAGAGAGAGGTCGACCCGCATCATGGACAGTCTCGTCATCGATCTCGCGGTGCTCGTGCTCGCCGGCTTCGTCGGCTACGCGGTCATCTCCAAGGTCCCCAACACCCTGCACACCCCGCTCATGTCCGGCACGAACGCGATCCACGGGATCGTCGTGCTCGGCGGCCTGCTGCTCATGAGCGAATCCCACGGGGTGCTGGAGCAGGTGCTGCTCGTCATCGCGATCGCGTTCGGGACGATCAACGTGATCGGCGGATTCGTGGTCACCGACCGGATGCTCGGCATGTTCAAGCACAAGGATCCGCCCAAGAGCGACGCGGAGGACGGGAAGTGACCGTCTTGCCGGCCACCGTCTTCCTGCAGACGACGAACTTCATCGACGCCGCCTACATCGTCGCCTTCGGGCTGATGATCTACGGGATGAGCGGGCTCACCGGTCCCCGGACGGCGGTCCGGGGCAACCAGATCGCCGCCGTCGGAATGGCGGTCGCGGTCGTGGCGACGCTCCTGCGCCAGGGCGAGTTCCACGGCTCGGCGACGGTGTGGCTGATCATCGCGGGCGTCGCGATCGGCGCGGCGGTCGGGATCCCGGCGGCGCGCAACGTGAAGATGACCGCGATGCCGCAGATGGTCGCGCTCTTCAACGGCGTCGGCGGCGGCGCGGTCGCGCTCATCGCCTGGGTCGAGTACCGCCATGGCTTCACCCACGGTGGCGTCTCCCCGTGGTCTGAGCGCGTCGAGATCTTCGAGCTGTTCGGAGCGATCGTCGGCTCGATCTCGTTCTGGGGGTCGAACGTCGCCTTCGGCAAGCTCCAGGAGATCCTCCCGGGCCGTCCGATCAAGCTCCCGGGCGCCGCTCAGTCGCTGCTCAACCTCGTCCTGCTCCTGGTCGCGGTCGGCTCCGCGATCGCGCTCTGTGCGGGCACCCATTCTCAAGCTCTCTTCATCGTCGGCATCCTCGTCTGCGCGGGGATCCTCGGCAACACGCTGGTGCTGCCGATCGGTGGTGCCGACATGCCGGTCGTCATCTCGCTGCTCAACGCGTTCACCGGCCTGTCGGCGGCGGCGACCGGCGTCGCGCTGTCCAACCCGGTGATGATCGTCGCCGGGATGATC